>CAXTCT010000310.1:0-3202 GCA_964242565.1 uncultured Acetobacteraceae bacterium
TTCGACGGCGCGCTGCAGCTCTCCAACAGCGTCTTCCGGCTGCGCTGGACGCCGGGCGCGGACAACAGGCGCGGCGTGCTCGAGGCGGCCGCGCACTGGACGCCCTACACCGACGACGGCATCACCGGCGTCGGGCTCGATCCGGGCGGGGCGGACGACGAAACCCCGTCGCCGAGCAATCGCCGCGCCTATGCCGAGGCCGATGCCGCCGGGCGCACCGACCAGGATTTCGGCTCGAGCGGCCCTACCCTGGTCCGCATCGGCGGCAGCAACCTGCTGGTCTGCTGCGGCAAGATCGCCGCAGGCTATGTCGTGAACGCCGACAAGATGGGCGACACGCAACCGGCCGACCTGGAAGATCCCGCCGTCAACTACGCCAAACTCAAGCAGCCGCCGCTCTGGTTCACCGCCTTTCCGGGTTTCGGGGTGTCTGCGGCACCGCGGAGCGCCACCGACCTGCCGATGTATGTCAACGGCAAGACCGCGCATCTGCACGGCAATGTGGTTGCCTGGGAAAGTGCCGCCCATGGCTGGATGATCTTTGTCTGGGGCGAGAACAACGCGCTGCGTGCCTTCACCCTGGACGCCACCGGCCTGCTGACCTTCATCGCCAGCAGCGACGAGACCGCCTCGCCCAACTGCGGCGGCTATGGCGGCATGCCGGGCGGCATGATCACGCTGTCGGCGAACGGCGGCAAGGACGGCATCGTCTGGGCCAGCGTGCCCTGGGACGACGCCAACATGGGCATCTCGCCGGGCCGGCTGCTGGCCTACGACGCCGCGAACTTCGCCCGGCGTCCGGACGGCAGCCAGCGCCTGGTGCCGCTCTGGGACAGTGCCGAATGGGGCTGGCAATTCTCCCACAACAAGTTCAACCGACCGACCCCGGCAAATGGCCGCGTCTATGTTCCCACCTATGACGGAACCATCAAGGTGGTTGCCTGCGCGCCCGCCTGAGCGCCCGCCTGAGCGGATGAGGCTGTTCTGGCTTGTTCCAGCTATCGCGCCTCAGAGATAGTAACGGTGGACGACGGCCGCGATCGTCACTGAAAACGAGAGCGTTGGATACAAGATCAACGCGGCTCTGACCGGACTACATAGGGCGGACATAACCCGGCTGCGGATCACAGGCAGCATACACGGTAGAAACAGCGCGATCGGGAGAAAATAACGACCCTGTACGCCTTGTATGATTGGGAATCCCACGGGCGTCCAACTGATATATTCGAGCAGAAAGACCAGGATAATCGCTACAAGGCCGATAGCAAAGGCAGCACCTTGAGCCAAAGCGGGTAGAAGCGGCTTGCTGCGAGGAAGGGTGACGATTACGGCCGCGGCCAAGGCACATCCCGACAACATGTAAAAGGGGTCCGGCAAGATTACATCCTGCCATCCGAGGATGCCGACTGTCTCTCTGTAGAAGGAGGAGCCCTCCATTCCTTGAGCGCCTGTGAGCACGCTTGCCGTAAGCTTCCGCCATATTGAAGGATGCCAGGCGAGAAAGCTCACTTGAGCTTCCGGATCAACCCCTCTGAAGGCTACGGCGTTGATCATCGTCAAGCGAGCTGTCAGAAGTGACCAAATACCGATATTGAGCAAAGCCGCTGCAGCGACGAAATTTCGTTCCGGCCATCTAAAACCTCGAAGCAGAAGCGGCAACAGGCAAAATGGTGCATAGGCGGGCCGGGCAAGCCCGATCAGAGCAAGGCAAACGCCGAGCAGGACCAAACAGAATCGTCCTCTTGCCTCGTCGCCCTTCTGCACGATCGAGATCAACGCAACCGCGCCCGCAGCCAGGGCCAGCATCGCACCGTCCTGGGATACGGAAGCAAAAAGAGAAATCGACATCGGCAAGCTGAGTACGACAAACAGAAAAAAAGCCGCATCGCCGGCAAATGCTATGGCCAGGCTCGCTGCCAGCACGCACGTGATTCCGTCTGCTGCCCTGGAGATGATGAGCGTGCGGGTAATCGGCAAGCCAAGAAGCTTGCCAACCCAGAGCCCGGCAACGGAGGGTATATAAAGAAAAGGAGGATAGATCGACGTGTTCGCAAAGGTGGTAGGAGCACGATGCCCCCACCGGACTGCGCTCGCATCGAGCATCATGGCTCTCGTTACTTTTCTCTCCGGATGGAATCGTACGGTGCCGATCCCGGAGTCGATGAGGTTGATACCTACATCAACAGGTCCACCAGACGTCTGAGGTCCGCGGTACCGAGTTGCTATCAGGCCGCCTGCTGCAATTTCATCCACGCGGTTGGCATGATTGAATTCATCCGGATTTTCAAATGGGGGCACCAAACAGGCGAGGACGAGCACGGCGACGGAAGCCTGGGAGAAAAACAGTAATGCAATGACTCGAGGAACCGATGCGGCAGACAAAAACGCATAATTTTGCATCAATCTCAGGCGCAGAGCATTCAACCCCGTGCCTAGCTTCAGCAAGAATCCTGCATTCATAATCTTTGGCCAGATCGCGGCCTCTGTTGTGCCAGGCGATGATGCGCTCGATGATCGGGCGTGCCGTGCTACGTCCAACGGCGGAAGGGATGGTTCACCCTGCGCCACCGATTTCAACCGCCGCATGGGCCGCTCCCGTTGTCATGACACGGACAATCAACAACGAGTCCGCCGGACCTTCGCATTTTTCTTAATTCAGCTGAGCAGGCCGGATGCGGTCGGATCGACAAGGTTGTTCAACACGATGGTCGCGCCATCGGCGAAACTGATCACGGTGGATCCGCCGGAGACCGCAATCGTCGAGGCGGTGGCGTTGTCGATATGATCGACACCCGGGCGAAAGCCCGTGATGACCATGCCGCTGCCGGGCCGCTCGACGAACAGGTCGGCGCCGCCGGTGCCGCCGAACAGGTCGGCGTGACCGCCGCCGCCATAGATGGTGGCGGTGCCGGTTCCGGTGACAAGCTCGCTCTCGCTGGTCCCGAGCCCCACCGCGTCGGCGCCGCTGCCAAGATAGAAGCGGTCGGTGCCCGCACTCCCGGCAAGCCCGATCGAGCCGATCAGCGTCTCGTTGCCGCTGCCCGCGACGAGATAGCTGTAGCCGGCGGCGGCGCCCACCAGCGTGTCGTTGTTGCCGCCGCCGACCAGCACGGTGCCGATCCCGGTGGCGGTCAGGCTGTTGTTGCCGTCGCTGCCGCCAAGGTAGAAGCCGCCGCCCGCGCCCCCGGTGATGGTCGCACTG
>CAXTCT010000311.1:0-3170 GCA_964242565.1 uncultured Acetobacteraceae bacterium
GGGTCCAGCGGCCGGGACGCCTCCGGCCGGGGGCGCCCGCGAGAAGCATAAGAGGCCCCGGGCGCTCGACATCCTCCGCGGGCTGGGGATCGTGCGTTGAGGGCAGGCTTGCGGCTGTTCGGTGGCCTTGGAGGAGGCGTCGACACGGCGGCGGTCCCGGCACCATTGCCGAAAGCAAACGTCGCGAGAGAATTGGTTACTTTCATGTGTATTGGGACTTGCTAGGTTCCGGATCCGCACTGGAGTCGAATGGACGTGGACGAAATGCTGGAAGACGTGCCTCATCGTGGCAGATTTGCCCCTAAGCTCGCTCGTTGGGCGGCGACCTTCGCCATGGGATCCTGGGTCGTGATCGGCGTGATCCCGGTGGTGGTTGCGATCTGCGCCTTGCGCTGAGGCAACGCGGCTTGCCTATGATGCGGCAGTTCGCCACGCTGCCCGGATCATCGCGGGAAAGTGGCTCATGACTGGACGGGTTGCGGATTATCCGATTGACAGCATCTTCATGGAGCGCTGGTCGCCGCGCGCCTTCACGGGCGAGGCGATTTCGCAGACCGAATTATTCAGTCTGATCGAGGCCGCGCGCTGGGCGCCGTCGGCCTATAATTCCCAGCCCTGGCGGTTCATCTATGCGCGTCGCGGCACGCCGCACTGGGAGCCCTTCCTCGGGTTGCTGGTCCCGTTCAATCGCAGCTGGGTGCAGCATGCGGCGGCGCTGATCTTCGTGGCCTCGAAATCAACCATGCTGCCGCCTGGCAAGGATGCGGAGGTCCCGGCCCCTAGCCATTCCTTCGATGCCGGCTCGGCCTGGGCCTGTCTCGCGCTGCAGGGCGTGAAATCCGGCTGGGCGACGCATGGCATGATCGGGCTGGATTACGACGAAGCATTCGTGACGCTGGGACTGCCACCGGGCTATCGCCTGGAGATGGCGATCGCCGTCGGCAGGCGAGGCGACAGGTCGGTCCTACCGGAGGGGTTGCAGGCACGCGAGGCCCCGAGCGGCCGGCTGCCCTTGAGCGAGATCGCCTTCGAGGGCGGCTTCGGCAAGGAGCAGGGTCGCGGATAGGCGACCCCGAAGGGCGGGCCGCGTCCGCCGTGTCGGCGCGCCGCGATTTCCCTTGGCGGCTGTATGGTCTTACGGCAGCAGCACGGTGGCGCTGGCCTGACAGGCGATGCCCTCGCCCCGGCCGGCAAAGCCCAGCCCTTCCGTGGTGGTGGCCTTGACCGAAATGCGTCCGATGTCGGTGCGCAGAAGCTCGGCGAGGCGCGCGCGCATCCTCTCGGCGTGGGGCGTGATCTTCGGCCGCTCGCAGATGAGCGTGATGTCGGCATTGACCAGGATGCCGCCGCGGGCGGCGATGCGCTCGCCGGCATGGATCAGGAAGCGCGCACTGTCGGCATCTTTCCAGTCCGCCTCGCTGGGCGGGAAATGGCGCCCGATATCGCCTTCGGCAAGTGCTCCGTAGATGGCGTCGCACAGGGCATGCAGGCCGACATCGGCGTCCGAATGGCCGGCCAGGCCGCGCTCGTGGGCGATCTCGATACCGCACAGCATCAGCGGCCGCGCCTCGGCGAACGCATGCACATCGAAGCCGGTGCCGGTGCGCGGCAGCAGGGCCGGGCCGATCAGCCGCTCGAGTCGCATCAAATCCTCTCCGTAGGTCAGCTTGATGTTGTCCTCCGCGCCCGCGACCATGGCGACCGGGAGGCCGGCGCGCTCGAGCAAGGCGCCGTCGTCGGTGAGCTCGTCGTCGGTGAGTTCGGGGGCGCCATGGGCACGATGCAGGTCGCGCAAGGTGGCGAAATCGAATCCCTGCGGGGTCTGCGCACGAAACAGGCCCTGCCGCGGAACGGTGGCGGCGACCAGCCCGGCTTGCACACGCTTGAGCGTGTCGGCCACGGGGATGCCGGGGACGGCGCCCTTGTGCGTCGCAAGGGCTGCGATGACAGCCTGCACAAGAGCAGCGGGCACGTAGGGGCGGGCGCCGTCATGGACCAGGAGCAGGTCCGGACGCTGATCCGGTGGCAGGGCGTCGAGGGCCTCGATGCCGAGCCGGACGCTCTGCTGGCGGGTCTCGCCGCCGGCGATGGCGGGCCGGATCTTCGAGGGGATGGCTGGATCGAGGGCTTCGAACGCACCGGCGAGAAGGGTCGCATCTCCCACCGGTTGCAACAGGTCGACATGCGGCAGCAGGGCCTCGGCGGCATGGCGGATGACGGGCCGGCCACCGAGCGGGAGATATTGCTTGGCCAGGGTGGAGCCAAAGCGGCGGCCCGATCCCGCGGCCAGAAGAAGGGCGGCGATACGCATGGCGGAGCAATGCTGCCTCCCAGCGGGAACGTCAAGCTGGCTTCAAGGATGGCTGTGGCTGCACCGGCAGGGGGCATCGAGCGATTGCGCTGAACGCAACCGTCCGTTATTCTGCACAAATCATGAGCATTCTGCACGGCGGCGACGATCTGAAGGGGGATTTGGACATAGTGCGCGATATTAAGCCCGAGCGGCGCATGTTGTCGCCGATCGACCTGGGTGGCGTGCGGCTCGACATCCCCGTGATCGTGGCGCCGATGTCCGGCGTTACCGATCTGCCTTTCCGCAAGCTGGCCCGCCGGCTCGGGGCAGGATTGGTGGTGTCGGAGATGATCGCCTCCTGGGCGATGATCCACGAGAATGCGGCGACGCTGCGAATGGCCGAGGTGACGCGGGATGGCGGCCCCAATTCGGTCCAGCTGGCCGGCTGCGAGCCCGGAGCCATGGCCGAGGCGGCGCGGATTGCGGTGGCCCAGGGAGCGGACCTGATCGACATCAATTTCGGCTGCCCGGTCAAGAAGGTCGCGGTCGGGCAGATGGCGGGATCGGCGCTGATGCGCGACGAGGCGCTGGCCGGGCGCCTGCTCGGAGCGGTGGTGCGTGCCGTGGCGGTCCCGGTGACCCTGAAGATGCGCATGGGTTGGGACCATCAGAGCCTGAATGCACCGAGGCTGGCTCGCATCGCCGAGGAGAGCGGGATACGCCTGGTGACGGTGCATGGCCGCACCCGTCAGCAATTCTATACCGGGACGGCGGACTGGGCGTTCGTCAGCCAGGTCAAGCAGGCGACGTCGCTGCCGGTGGTGGTCAATGGCGACATCACCAGCGTGGCGGCGGCCGAGGAGGCGCTGGCGCATTC
>CAXTCT010000312.1:0-3164 GCA_964242565.1 uncultured Acetobacteraceae bacterium
GGCTGCGCGAGGGCTGGTACATGCGCCGCGTGGCCCCGGACCTGATCGGCCAGCCGCCGCTGGAGGCGATCGCGCGCGAGATGGCCCAGCAGCTCAGCCGCACCCAGGCGCTGCCGCCGGCGCTGATCGACTGGACCGCGGCCATGTTCGCCGACGAAACCCACGCCGAGCAGAGGCTGCGGGTCAGCGCCTGCTGGATGTCGGACTGCGGCGCCCACGACCATCCGGAATATCGGGCCGAGCAGAGCTTCACGCGCATCCTGCGCGCGCCGGGGGTGGCGCTGTCGCATCCGGCGCGCGGCTTCCTCGCGCTGACCATGGCGATGCGCTACGAGGCCGAGCTCGACCAGCCCTTCCTCCAATCGGCCCGGCGCCTGCTCGACCCGATGGCGCTGCGTCGCGCCGAGATGCTCGGGCTGTCGCTGCGGCTGGCCTATGTGCTCTGCGCCGGCACGCCGCAACTGCTCGAGGGCACCAGCCTGGACCGCGAGGACGACCGGCTGGTGCTTCGCCTGACCGGCCAGCGCTATGCCTTCAACGTCGAGAGCGTCAGCCGCAGGCTCGATCGTCTGGCCCAGGCGGCGGGCCTCGCGCCGCAGATCGAGGGCGTCGGGCAATGAGGCGTCGGGCAATCAGGCGTCGGGCAATGAGGGGGGGCGGCGCGCTCGCGATTCTCCTGCTTCTGGTGGCACCCGCGCGCGCTGCCAATCCCGACGCGCTCTGGCAGATCGTCAGCCAAGGCTGCGTGCCCGACGAACAGGTCAACCACAAGCCCGCTCCCTGCGCCGTGGTCGACGCGCGCGGCGGCTATGCCGTGCTGAAGGACCGGGTCGGACGCGAGCAGTTCCTGCTGATCCCGACCATCCGCACCGAAGGCATCGAGGCGCCGGCGCTGCTGCGCGCCGGCACGCCGAATTATTTCGCCGAGGCCTGGACGCAGGTTCCGCTGGTCGAGGCGCGCCTGGGCCACAAGCTGCCGCGCGAGGATGTCTCGCTGGCGATCAACTCCGCCTATGGCCGCAGCCAGAACCAGCTGCATATCCATATCGACTGCATCGCCCCCGCCGTGCATGACGCCCTGGCTGCGGGGATGGGCGGCATCGGCACTAGCTGGACCGCGTTGCGCACGAAGCTCGCCGGTCATCATTACCGGGCGATGCGCATCCCCGGCGAGCGGCTCGGGGAGAACCCGTTTGGTCTGCTGGCGCGCTCGCTGGCGGACCCCGCGCGGCAGATGGGTCGTCATACGCTGGTGCTGGTGGGCGCGCGCTTCCCCGCTCTCTCCAGGCCGGGGCGCGCTACCGGGCCCGGCTTCATCCTGCTCGACGGCCAGCTCGACCGGCTCGGCTTCGACCAGGCTTCCGGCGAGGAGCTGCAGGACCATTCCTGCGCGATCCTGGGGCTTCCCGTCGCGCGGTAGCGGTGCCAGTCTTGCCCTCAACAAAGCAATAGGTCGCGAGGGGAAGATGATGGCCAAGCTGATGATGCGTCTCGCAGCCGCGGGCGCGGTTGCCGCGGGCGTGGTTGCCTCGGGTCTGGTCACGGCGGCGCCGGCCCAGGCTGCGGATGCCGAGACTGCAGACGCCAGGGTCGCGGTCATCGTGCGCGACTTCAACAACCCGTACTGGCGCGCCCTGCGCGACGGCGCGGCCGACGAGGGCAGGAAGCTCGGCATCAAGGTCGTGGTCCAGGCCGGCGCCACCGAGACGGACTCCGCGGGCGAAAATTCCAAGATCGCGACCTTGTCCAACCAGGATTTCACCTGCTTCGCCGTGGTGCCGGTCAATGGCAGCAACGTGATCACGCCGCTGATCCCGGTCTCGAGGAAGGGCATCCCGATCCTCGATCTCGATACCGGGCTCGACCAGCAGGCGGTGGACGATGCCGGGCTCAAGATCACCGGCTTCATCGGCTCGGACAATGCCGAGGCCGGCCGGCTGGCCGCGGAGCATCTGCTCGAGGTCACTGGCGGCAAGGGACAGGTGATGATCCTCGAAGGCACGCCTGGCGAGCATAACGGCATCGTCCGCGAGAAGGCGTTCCGCAAGGCGGTGGCCGGCAAGCTCGATGTGGTGGCGGCACAGACCGGCGATTTCGAGCGCGCGCGCGGCCTGTCGATCACCGAGAGCCTGCTGCGCGTGCATCCCGGCCTTGTCGGCGTGTTCGCCGCCAACGACGAGATGGGGCTCGGAGCGGCGCAGGCCATCGCCAACGCCGGCAAGGGCGGCCAGGTCAAGGTGGTCAGCATCGACGGTGTCGCCGAGGCGCTCGCCTCGGTGAAGTCGGGCGTGCTGAACGGCACGGTGTCGCAATATCCCTACGCCGAAGGCCAGATGGCGGTGCAGGCCTGCCAGGCCCTGGCCCACGGCAAGCCGATCGCCGCCCACGTCACCTCGCCGATCGCGCTGATCATCGCCACCAATGTCGAGCGTGCGATGGCCGCGGCACCACGTCCGTTCGAGAGCTTCGCCGATCCGTTCGGCACGCCGTGAGCCGTCGGAAGTGAGCCGGACACGCTCGTTCCTGTCGGAACCGGCCTTCTGGGGTGAGAATGCGGCGCCGATCGGGCTGGTCGCGGTCGCCGTCGCCTTCTCGATCCTCACGCCGGATTTCCGGAGCTGGGGCAACATCAGCGACCTGCTGGTGTCGGCCTCGATCCTGACCGTGCTGGCGCTTGCGCAGCAATGCGCCATCGTGGTCGGCGGGATCGACCTCTCGATCGCGGCCAGCCTGCCCTTCACCGCCGTGGTGTTCGGCCTGACCTACCAGTCCGGTGCCGGCAGCCTGGCCGCGGTGGCCGCCGCGCTGGCATCGGGAACCCTGGTCGGGCTGGTCAACGGTCTGCTGATCACGCGCCTGAAGATCAACGACTTCATCGTCACGCTGGGCATGCTCGGGGCGATGAGCGGGATCGCGCTGATCATCTGCGGCGGGCAATCCTTCAGCGTCAGCAGCGGCTTCCTGCGCGCGCTGGCGTTGGGCACCATCGGCCCGCTGCGCTATTTCACCCTGATCGCGGTGGTCGCGGCCTTGCTGATGCATGGGATGTTCTTCCACACCCGGTTCGGGACCCACGTGCTCGCGACCGGCGGCAACCGCGACGCCGCGCGCAGCATGGGCATCGACGTCGTGCGCAAGCGGGTCGCGATCTACACGCTCGGCGG
>CAXTCT010000313.1:0-3156 GCA_964242565.1 uncultured Acetobacteraceae bacterium
GGACCCAGGGCCAGGGCACCCGCCAGTCGGCTGCCTCTCTGACGCAGCGGCCGGGCCGGATCCGTCGCGGACGGACGGGACGGCGGCGTTGCAGACGTCTCTCGGGCGGCTGCAAGCCGCTTCCGTCGAGAAGCATATCGCGACCCTGCACCGGATGCTGCGTGTCACTCCGATCCAGGAGCCGCTCTGGCAGAATCTGGCGCGCGAGATGCGCCGGAACGTGGTCGAGCTCGACCATGCCTACGCGCAGCGCGAGAAACTGCACGGCACGATGTCGGCCATGGACGATCTGAAATCGTACGGCATGGTGCAGGAGATCCATGCGCAGAACGTCCGCAGCCTGATCGGCCCGTTCCAGGCGCTGTATGACAATTTTGGCCCGTCCCAGAAGAAGGCGGCCGACGACACCATCCGCAGCTTCACCGACAGCGCCGTCAAGAGCACGCGCTAGCGAGGCGCCCGGCCATCACCGGTTGAACCGGACAGCCGGAGCGTCTATAGGCGCCGGTCACGCGCTTCCGGTCGGTATCGGTGGCGGCACAGAAAGGACGACAGGTCATGAAACCCGGCATCCATCCCGAATACCATGAAATCAATGTCATCATGACGGACGGCACCCACTTCACCACGCGTTCCTGCTACGGCAAGGCTGGCGACACCTTGCGGCTGGACGTGGACCCGAAGTCGCATCCGGCCTGGACCGGCGTGCAGCGGATGCTCGATACCGGCGGTCAGGTGGCGAAATTCAACAAGAAATTCGCCGGGATCGGGATGCGCAAGGAATAGCCGTCCGCGCCTCTGGCAACCAATCTCTGGCAACCATCCTCTGGCAACCAACAAATTTTTTGCAGGTTTTTTGCGCCGCTCCTTGATCCGGGGAGCGGCGCTTTCTATTTCCGGTGCTGTGAGGGCGCCCGATCGGGGTCCCCACGGACCATCCAAACCGGGTTCGGCCAATGCGGCGGACCTAGACATAGAACCTTGCTTCTGAGGGGGTTTTTCATGACGTACGACTTCACTCCGCTGTTCCGCAGCACGATCGGCTTTGATCGCCTGGCCCGTCTTGTCGATACCGCAGCCCAGGCTGCCAGTACGGCATCGGCCAATGCGGTGTCCTATCCGCCCTATAATATCGAGAAGACCGGCGAGGACAGCTATGTGCTGACCATGGCCGTCGCGGGCTTTGGTCCCGACGATATCGAGCTGGTCACCCGGGACAACACCCTGGTGCTTACCGGGCGCGTCCGCTCCGAGCAGAAGGGCGAATTGCTGCACCGGGGCATCGCTGCCCGGGCGTTCGAGCGGCGCTTTGCGCTGGCCGACCACATCGTGGTCGAGAATGCCGAGCTCGTGCATGGCCTGCTCCATGTCGCCCTGAAGCGGCAGGTGCCCGAGGCACTGAAGCCTCGCCGCATCAGCATCGGCACCGCGTCGCCGCTGCAGAGCCCGGCCAACGACAAGCAGATCGAGGGCGAAGCCCAGGCTGCCTGATCGGCCCGAATTTGTCTGATCGGGGCAGCGGGGGCCGGGAAACCGGCCCCCGCTTTTGCGTGGAATAGTCAAACGTCCCTTGACCGGCGGCGCGCCGGAAGCCCATATCGCAGCTGTTGATGAGGCGCCGGCAGGCATTCAGGACCCAGGTCAGTGACGATGCCGCTCCGGCGCGCCGTCCCGAGCCGATAGGACCTGACCATGAATTTGCCGCTGATGCCCAAGGCCACCGCCGTGTGGCTTATCGAGAAGACCGCCCTCACCTTCACCCAGATCGCGGAATTCTGCGGGATGCACCCGCTCGAGGTGCAGGCAATCGCCGATGGCGAGGTGGCGCAGGGCATCGTCGGCTATGACCCGGTCGCCAACCATCAGGTGACGCAGGCCGAGATTACCCGTTGCGAGGCCGACCCCGCGCTTCGCCTGACTATATTGTCCGCCAACAACCCGGTCACCCGCCGTTCCAGGGGTGCCCGCTACACGCCTGTCGCCAAGCGCAACGACCGACCCGACGCCATTGCCTTCGTGCTGCGCAACTACCCGCAGCTCTCGGAGATGCAGATCATCAAGCTGCTCGGCACCACCAAGGATACCATCGCCAAGGTGCGCGACCGCCATCACTGGAACAGCGCCAACATCAAGCCGCGCGACCCGGTGATCCTGGGCTTGTGCAGCCAGACCGACCTCAACGCGGTGATCCAGACCGCCAACGAACGCCTGGTTCGCGAAGGCCAGAACGTGCCGGCCCCGCCGCCTGCCATCGAGGACGAGGAAGCCGCCTAGAGCCGCGGCTTCCGGGTATGACAGGCATCTGTCATGCCCGGCCATTCCGGCCTTGCGGCGCGGTCAACTGCCCTGCCGCAGCCGCTCCATCTCCTGCTTGACCCTCAGCTTCTCCAGCTTGAGCTTGATGAGGGCATCCTGATCCGGCTGCGGCCGGTGGTCCTCTTCGGCGATGCGGGTATCGAGGCTGGCGTGACGGGACTTGAGGCTGTCGATCCGCGCTTGCTGGCTCATAAGGCGCCTCTGCATTCTGGTTGACTGCCAGCCGACGATAGCGCGCGAAGGTCCGCTGTCACGTGAAATCGCATCAGGCTGTCCCGCTGCGCCCGGCAGTCCCGGTGCCGGCTCCGGCCTGCCCATGGAGGCCGGTTCAACCCCATGCTATGAGGCCTCATGCTGACAGACCGTGACACCCTGCTGCGCCAGCTTCATGAACTGCGCAGCGAGCATCGAGACCTTGACACCGTGATCGGAAGGCTGGTGGCGCAGCCGATAGACCAGCTACAGCTGCAACGTCTCAAGAAGCGCAAGCTGATGCTCAAGGACGAGATCGCCTGGCTGGAAAGCCGGCTGATCCCCGACAGCATCGCCTGAAACAGGAGTTCCGCCGATGTCTTCGTCACTCGAACCCGCCGGGGACGTCCCCGGGGCCCTCCCGAACGAGCCCTTGCAGCAGGCCCGGTTCGAATCGCCGCAGGACCAGGATATTGTTCCGCGGGTCGGACTGGTCATGGGCAGCCAGTCGGACTGGGAGATCATGTCGCACGCGGCGACCCTGCTCGACACGCTCGGAATCAGCTTCGAGGCCCGGATCATCTCGGCCCATCGCACCCCGGACCGGCTCGCCGACTATGCCCGCTCGGTTCGCGCGCGCGGCCTCCA
>CAXTCT010000314.1:0-3153 GCA_964242565.1 uncultured Acetobacteraceae bacterium
GGGGGCGGATCGGGTGGTTATGGAGCGGCCGCTTCTCGCGGGGGGCGCTGCCGTCGATGCGGGGCATCTGTGTCCCCTCGAAGGCGGGACGCGGCGGGGCATGCTCCGGGCCGCCGCGCATGGGCGCGTCGTCGCCGCCCTCGCCCCGCCAGATGTGGAAGAATAGTTTCTGGATCTCGGCCACCGCCGGCCCCTCGATACGCACCGCGCTATCGATCCAGAACGCATGGTCCGGGTCGGCGCCGCGGCCGACGCTTTCGGGGGTTTCGTAGACCCTGGAGAGATTGGCGCCGCCGAGAAAGCCGACAACGCCGTCGACCACCGTCAGCTTGCGATGGTCGCGGTCATTGATGCTCAGGTTGAACACCCGCCGCAACGGGATCACCGAGTGATATTCGAGGACCCGCACTCCGGCCGCCTGCAGCCGGTCGAACTGGGCATCGGGCGTATCCGCGGACCCGATCGCGTCCCAGATCAGCGCCACCTCGATCCCGGCCCGGGCCTTGGCCTCCAGCAGGTCGAACAGCGAGCGGCCCTCCAGCCGCACATCCTGCATCGTGTAATATTCGAGATGGACATGGTCCTGCGCCGCCTCGACCGCGTCGAGGATGGCGCGGATGGCATCCGCACCGGTCGGCAGCAACGTGACCCGGTTGCCTTCCAGCAGCGGACAGTCCGAAACCGGCTCATGCAGACGGACATGATGGGCGAGATCGTCATCGAGCATGGGCGCGTCTCCGGGACCGGATCCGTTGCTGGCCGTGCCCTTTTGCGCCGGCGTGCGGAAGGGTAGAAAGGGACATGGCTTCGCTGCGCGTCACCCGGCTCGACCGATATGTCCTGCGCCAGTTGCTGGCGGCCCTGCTGGCCACCACCGGCGGGCTCTCGGCACTGATATGGCTCACCCAGTCACTCCGCTTCGTCGCGATGGTGGTCGATCGCGGCCTGTCGCTACGCGTATTCCTGCAGCTTACCGGCCTGCTCATCCCGTCCTTTGTCGCGGTCATCCTGCCCATCACCACGTTCGTTGTCGTCCAGTTCATCTACCAGCGCCTGTCCGGGGACCGCGAACTGACGGTGATGCGCGCGGCGGGCCTGTCCCCTTCGACCATAGCCCGCCCGGGGCTGGCATGCGCCGGGATCGCGGTCGTCCTCTCCTACGTCCTCAACCTGTGGATCGTTCCAGCAAGCTATCACTCCTTCCGCGAATACGAATTCGAGATCCGCAACAAGATGGCTGCCTTCCTGCTCCAGGAAGGCGTGTTCACGCGGGTTTCCGACAACATGATGGTGTATGTGCGGACCAGGGATCGCGACGGAACCCTGCACGGCATCCTGGTCGAGGATGACCGCCAGAAGAACAGCCGGGCCACCATCCTGGCCGAGCGCGGCGAGCTGGTCTCCACCGATGAAGCGCCGCATGTGGTGCTGTTCAACGGCTCGCGCGAGGAGATCGACCGCAATACCGGCCGGCTGAACGTGCTGACCTTCGCCCGCAACAGCATCGACCTGAGCTCGTCGAACAAGGACGAGCAACGTTTTCGCGACTCCGCCGAGATGTCGATGGCCGAGCTCGTGGACCCCGATCCGCGCACGGTGGCGGCCCGTGACCGGGGCAAGCTCCTGGTCGAGGCGCACCGCCGCCTGACCACGCCGCTCACCGCCCTGTCCTTCGCGATGATCGCCCTGGTGACCGTGCTGATGGGCGCCTTCAGCCGGCACGGCAGCACGATCCGCCCGCTGATCGCGATCCTGCTGGTGGTCGGTCTGCTGGCCGCCGGCCTGGTGATCCAGAACATCGCGGCACGCGATCCCGTGCTGATCCCGCTGATCTGGCTCGAAGCGGTCCTGCCCGGCATCATCTGCTCGTGCCTGTTGTTCGTCCCGGAATGGCGGCACCGCCGCGATGCGGTGATCCGCCTGGCCATGCACCCGTCGCGCCCCATCCGGTCCGCATCCCCGTCCTCATCCTCGATCGCCTGATCCGGATGCCTGTCGCCATCACCCTCAGCCTGTACCTCGCGCGCCAGTTCACCGGCTCCGTGCTGGCGATGATCGCCGCCCTGACCGGCCTCGTGTCCTTGTTCGACTTCATCGACCTGCTTCGTCGCGCCGCAACCAGGCCGGACGTGGGAGCCGCGCTGGCGTTGCGGATCGCCGCGCTGAGGCTGCCCTATTATTGCATCGAGATCCTTCCGTTCGCGGTCCTGCTGGGCGGCATCGTCTGCTTCTGGCGGCTGACCCGATCCTCGGAGCTGATCGTGGCGCGGGCCGCGGGCATCTCGGCCTGGCAGTTCCTGGCGGCCCCCCTCACCTGCGCCCTGCTGATCGGGGCGACGGCGACGGCGCTGCTGAGCCCGCTGTCGTCGGTGATGTACGCCGAGGCGGAATCGCTCGATAACCTCTATCTGCGCAGCGACGGCGGTGCGCTAAACCTGGCCGGGGGCCAGCTCTGGCTACGCCAGGCCGATCGGCAGCTGATGCCGCAGGGAGTTGCGATGCTGCATGCACGTGAAGTGCGCATGGACCGCGGGCGCCTCGACCTGTCGGGGGTCAGCGTGTTCCGTCTCGATGGCTCGGATCATCTGTTGTTCCGCATCGAGGCGCCCGCGGCCCATCTGGGGCGGCGCGAGTGGCTGTTCACCGATGCCCACAGCATCGCCCCCGATCATCTGCCGGTACCGGTCGGCAATCTGAGACTGCCGACCGACCTTACGGTGCATCGCGTCCAGGAAAGCTTTGCCTCGCCTGACGCGCTCTCGATCTGGACCCTGCCCGGCTTCATCGCCCTGCTCGACCGCTCCGGCTTCTCGGCAATCCGGCACCGGCTGCATTTCCAGTCGCTGCTGGCGCTGCCGCTGCTGTCCGGCACCATGGCCCTGGTCGCCGCCGGCTTCTCGATGCGACCGGCCCGTCGCGGCGGCGTCGCCCGCATGATCGGCAGCGGGGTCGCGGCGGGTTTCGCGCTGTTCACCATCTCCAAGATCGCCGAGCAGTTCGGTGAATCCGGAGCGCTTCCGCCGATCATGGCGGCCTGGGCGCCGACCGGAGCCGGGCTGCTGCTCGCCATCACCCTGCTGCTTCATCTGGAGGATGGCTGATGTCCCGCCGCACTCACAAGGGCGTCCCCGAGAGCGTCGTTCCCGGCGGCTC
>CAXTCT010000315.1:0-3152 GCA_964242565.1 uncultured Acetobacteraceae bacterium
GCCGCGAATCGCAATGCTGGGCTATCGAGTCAGAGTTCAGGAGTTTTGGGAATCCTAGAGAGTCAGTGTCATTCGGGATTGGTATTATTCCAGTCCGCTGGACGCGCAGCCTCGGCAAAGAATTCCGCATCGCAATCCGTCTAGATGCGCAGAACTGCAAACGGCATCTCGTCCAGCACCTGGTCGAGCACGAGATAGCGGCTATAATCGTCGATCGCTGCATATGATAAATACCTGGGCAGATCTTGCAGGTGTCCATCTGCACCCGATCCGCCGGTGCCGGCCGGCTGTAGCGCTTCGAGTGATGCCGCCCTCGACGACGCATTGGCCGAGCATTCAGCTCATGTCTAACCACAACCCGGTGGATCGGCGTGGGCGAGAGGACCAAGTTGTGTAGACGCCGCAACTCATGGCGTAGCTGCTTGACCCCAAGCTGTCGATCGCGCCGCAGATTGAGGATCATGGCGCCCGACATCGTTGACGAGCGATGGAGCCGGTCAGTCGGGCACCTCGGCTTGCCGATGCGTGGGCTCCGGCGCGCGCGGTAAGGCGGCGTCGATCTCGGCGGCGGTGGGCATGCTGCTTTGCGCGCCGAGCTTGGTCGCCGACAAGGCCGAGGCGACGGCGGATCTGCGCATGGCCTGGGGCAGGTCCGCACCACGTTCCAGCGAGGCCGCCAGTATGCCGATAAAGCAATCTGCCGCGGCCGTGGTGTCCCGCATCTCGACCGGAAAAGCCGGCATGTGCAGGAAACCACGATTACACATGACCTCGGCACCCTGCACGCCGAACATCCGCAGGATGGCGACGCCGAGCGCTGCATACAGGGAAGCAGGATTGTTGCCCGTGCCGAGATGCTCTCCTGCCCAGGCCAGATCGGTACTGTTGCCGACCAGAAGATCAACCGCGCGCAAGGCATCGGTATCGATCGCCTGAGCGGGCGACAGGTTGAGAATGATCCGCATGCCACGCTGGCGCGCGCGCGCGATCAGGATCCTGTTCTCGGCGGGAGCGGTTTCCATCTGCAGCAGCAGGATGCCGTTCGGCCGCAGCAGCCGGTCGTCAACCTGCCCGGCGCGCGCCAGCCGATTGGCGCCGGGATCGTATGCCGTCGTGGTGTGGCTGCTCGGATCAACGTAAATGGCGGCACGACCGGTGCTGGCGCGGGCCCTGACAACATGGTCCAGCTTTATGCCTTCGCGTGCGAGGCCGCTCAGCGCCGCATCGGCCAGCACATCGTCTCCCACAGCGCCGACCAGCGTCACAGGGACGCCATCCCGCGCGGCGGCGACGGCCTGGTTGGCGCCTTTGCCGCCTGGCTGGGTGCGCGCCGGGCCGCTCTGCACCATATCGCCCGCCTTGGGCAGGAATGGGACCGGAAAGACCAGGTCGATGTTGATGCCGCCGAACACCAGGACCATGCATGCCTCCGAATGCCAGCAGATCGCTCACCTCAAGAGACAGTTTCGCGCCACATGCCTGAATCTTTCACCGTTTTTTTTGAGGAACTTGCGCGCCGCCCGGTGTTGCTACCGTCAACGGAACAGGGACCAGCCCGGCGATGGCGGCACTCTTCAAACCGAGAGCGACGCTGATCGGGCGCACCATTCTTCTTGCGCTGGCTTTGCTGCTTCTGACTGGCATCGGTTGGTGGTGGCTTGCGCCACGCACCGACTGGGCCCGCCGGGTCGGGTTCCATTTCGACCAGCCGGTGCCGTTCAGCCATCAGCACCATGTCGCCGGTTTGGGCATCGACTGCCGCTTCTGTCACAGCTCGGTGGAAGTATCGGCCCGCGCCGGCCTGCCGCCGACCTGGACGTGCATGACCTGCCACTCGCAGATCTGGACCAATGCGGACCTGCTGGCGCCGGTGCGCAAGAGCCTCGCCGAGGACAAGCCCATCGTCTGGGGCCGGGTGAACAACCTGCCGGACTACGTCTATTTCAACCACTCGATCCACATCGCCAAGGGAGTCGGCTGTTCGTCCTGCCATGGCCAGGTCGACCGGATGCCGCTCACCTACAAGGCGGCCTCGCTGACCATGCAGTTCTGTCTGGATTGCCACCGCAATCCCGCGCCGCAGCTCCGGCCTGAGAGCGCGATCTACGACACCGAGTGGATACGCACCGCCAGTACTCCTTCGCCGGCGGCGCTGGCGGCGCATTACGGGGTGCCGGACCGCAACCTGAAGGACTGCTCCATATGCCACCGATAAAGCAGCCTGGAGGGCAATGGCGCGGGCGGCTCGAGGACGCGGAGCTGATGGCGCGTGAATTTCCCGCCCTGGCCGGAGCGCTCGCGCGCCCGGAAACCCGCCGCCGCGTGCTGAAGCTGATGGCGGCGAGCGTCGCCCTCGGCGGCCTGGCCGGCTGCGACCCCAGCGAACCGGACGGGCGTTATGTGCCGGCCGTCAATCAGGCGCCGGACATCGTGCCCGGGCTGCCGAACCGCTACAGCAGCGCCCTGCTCGACGGCGGAACCGCTGCGGGCATCGTCGTCACCCACGACATGGGACGGCCGATCAAGGTGGAGGGCAATCCGGCCCATCCCGCGAGCCTTGGCGCGACCAGCATCCATGGCCAGGCGCTGATTCTTGATTTCTACGATCCCGACCGCGCCGCCGGGGTCATGCAAGCCGGGGACATCGCCACCTGGCAGTCCCTGCTCCGCGCCTGCGCCGGACAGCGGGACCGGCTCGCCGACAGCAGGGGCGCCGGGCTGCGCATCCTGACCGGCCGGGTCGTATCGCCAACCCTTGGCGCCGCGATCGACCGGTTGCTGCAACGCCATGGCCAGGCGCGCTGGCACCAATGGGAGTCGGTCTCGCGCGACAAGGTCCAGCTTGGCGCGGCCATGGCCTATGGACGCGATCTGGATCTCGTCCCGCACGTCGCCGCGGCCGACACGATTCTGGCGCTCGACAGCGACCTGATAGGCGGTAGTCCCGGTCATCTCCGGCACGCGCGCGATTTCGCCTCCCGCCGCAACCCGGTGCGCGCGAAGATGAGCCGGGTCTATGCCGCCGAACCCGTGCCGACGCTCATCGGGTGCGCCGCCGACCATCGCTATGTGGCAGGGCCGCGGGAGATGCACGCGATCGTCACGACCCTGGCGGGCATCGTCCTCGGTGGCGCCATTCCGGCCGATGCACC
>CAXTCT010000316.1:0-3148 GCA_964242565.1 uncultured Acetobacteraceae bacterium
GCCGGCTCACGGATCGCGTCATGGACAGGGCGCCCGGCGTGACCGCCAGGGTGGGGGCCGCCAGGGTGGGGGTTTGGCGCGGTCGGGTTCATGCGGGCTGTAATAGCTGAACCCGCCGGCCTGTTGCAGGCCCATCGCGCCCCCCTTACACTGGCACGCAGGAAAAGGTCCTGACAGGCCGTTCCGTCTTGTTTGGAATGTCCGATTGGCTAAAGGACCCGTTGATGGCCGGCCCGCTCCACGGTGATGCAGTTTCTACGCCCGGTGCCTCCGGACCCCTTCCGGGTCCGGACCCCGCGGGTCTCACCGATGCCCCCGGTCTGACCAGCCCGTTCGCGCGCTGGATCGACCAGCGTCTGCCGGTCATCTCGGGCTTCAGGCGCGAGTACGTCGATTATCCGACGCCGCGCAACCTGACCTATTTGTGGAACTTCGGCGCACTCGCGACCATCGCGCTGGCCATGCTGATCCTCACGGGCATCTTCCTGTCGATCAACTATACGGCGACCGCGGCCGGCGCGTTTGCCAGCGTCGAGGCAATCGATCGCCAGGTGAGCAGCGGCTGGATCATCCGCTCGACCCACATGGCGGCGGTCAGCCTGTTCTTCGTGGCGCTGTATGTCCACACCTACCGTTCGCTCTATTACGGCTCCTACAAGGCGCCGCGCGAGCTGCTGTGGCTGACCGGCGTCCTGCTGCTGCTGATGACCATGATCACGGCTTTTGCCGGCTATGTTCTGCCCTGGGGACAGATGAGCTATTGGGGCGCATCCGTCGTCTCCAACGCGGTCGGTTCCGTGCCCGGCTTCGGCCATTCGCTGGCGGCCTGGCTGCAGGGCGGCGACGGGCTCGGCGATGCGGCGCTGCACCGGTTCTATGCGCTGCATTTCGTCATGGGCTTCCTGATCCTCGGCGCCGTGGCGCTGCATGTCGTGGCGCTGCATGTGACCGGCTCGAACAACCCGCTCGGCATCGAGGTCAAGGGACCGCGGGACACGCTGCCGTTCCATCCCTACTACACCTCGAAGGATGGCATCGGCCTTTGCGTGTTCCTGATCGGCATGGCCCTGCTGGTGTTCTATCTGCCCGGCTGGCTCACGCAGGCGGACAATTATATCGAGGCGAACCCGTTCTCGACGCCGTCGGACATCACGCCGGAATGGTATTTCGCGCCCTTCTATGCGGTGCTGCGCGCGGTGCCCTCGACCTTCGGCGGGTTGCTGCTTTCGGCGGGATCGGTGCTGGTGCTGTTCGCGGTGCCCTGGCTCGACACCTCGCCGGTGCGCAGCGCCCGCTTCCGGCCGGTCTATCGCAAGCTGATGGTCGTGCTGGCGGTGACGTTCCTGGTCCTGCTGGTGTCCGGGCTGCATCGCCCGGCCGGAATCTGGCTGCTGCTGTCCAGGACGGCGACCCTGTACTGGTTCCTGCATTTCCTGGTGCTGATGCCCCTGCTCGGCCGCGTGGAACGGACCCTGCCGCTGCCTGAAAGCATCGGCCGGCCCGTGCTGACGGCGCCTCGGGCGGCGGGGGTCTCCTCGGCGGGTGTGCATTTGCCGTCAGGCGCCAGCGCGATGCCGATGGAGAAGAACTGATGCGCCGCCTGACTGCCGCCGCATTTGGCCTGTCGGGGCTGCTCGGCGCCGTGCCGGCCATGGCGCAGAGCCTGCAATCGCTGCCGATCCCGCATCAGGCCTGGAGCTTCGAGGGTGCGTTCGGCAGCTTCGACCTGGCCGCCGCCCAGCGCGGCTACGCGGTCTACAGCCAGGTCTGCTCGTCGTGCCATTCGATGAAGCAGGTGGTGTTCAGCGACCTGTCGGGTCTCGGCCTTGACGAGGACCAGATCCACGACATCGCCGCCGGGCAGCCGGTTCCGGATGGTACCGACGCCACCGGCAATGTCGTGCTGCGCGCGGCTACCCCGGGCGATCATTTCCGGCTGCCTTTCCCCAACGCGGCCGCCGCCCGTGCCGCCAACAACGGCGCGGTGCCGCCGGACCAGTCCCGCCTCGCCGCCACCATCGGGGGTGGCGCGAGCTTCATCCAGGCGTTCCTGACCGGCTTTCGCGACACGCCGCCCAATGTCACGCTCGCCTCGGGCATGCATTTCAACGAGTATGTGCCCGGCAACGCGACCGCCATGCCGCCGCCGCTGCATGACGGGCAGGTGAAATACACCGACGGCACCAAGCCGACGACGGCGCAGATGGCCCATGACGTGGCGACCTACCTCGCCTGGACGGCGCAGCCGCATCTGGAGGAACGCCGCCGCATGGGGGTGCGCGTGCTGATCTATCTGGTGCTGCTGCTCGGGCTGGTCTTCGTGGTCAAGCGCAAGGTGTGGGCCAATGCCGGTTCCTGAACAGGCCGGGTCCGCCCCGGGCGGCGTCATCGAGCCGGTCATCGGGGTGATCGGCGGCTCGGGCCTCTATGATATCGAGGGGCTCGAGGACAAGGTCTGGCGCGAGGTCGAAACCCCCTGGGGCAGGCCCTCCGACGCGCTGCTGTTCGGCCGGCTCGACGGGATCGCCTGCGTGTTCCTGCCGCGTCATGGCCGTGGCCACAGGGTCCCGCCGAGCCGCCTGAACTATCGCGCCAACATCGACGCGCTGAAGCGTTCCGGCGTGACCGACGTGATCTCGTTGTCCGCGGTCGGCTCGCTCAGGGAGGAACTGCCGCCCGGTCATTTCGTGATCATCGACCAGTTCATCGACCGCTCGTTCGCGCGCGAGAAAAGCTTCTTCGACACCGGGCTGGTGGCGCATGTCTCGATGGCCGACCCGCTCTGCCCGCGCATCGGCGACGTGCTGGAAGCGCGAGCGCGCGCGCTCGACCTGCCGGTCAGCCGGGGCGGCACCTATCTCGTGATGGAGGGGCCGCAATTCTCGACCCGCGCCGAAAGCCTGCTGTACCGTTCCTGGGGCTGCTCGGTGGTCGGCATGACCAACATGCCCGAAGCCAAGCTCGCCCGCGAGGCGGAGCTCTGCTACGCGACGGTGGCGATGGTCACGGATTATGATTGCTGGCATCCCGGCCATGACAGCGTCACCGTCGATGCGGTGATCAAGGTCATGATGTCCAACGCCGAGCGCGCCCGCAGCCTGATCCGGTCGGTGATCCCGCTGCTTGGCCAGCGGCGGGGGCCGTGCCC
>CAXTCT010000317.1:0-3147 GCA_964242565.1 uncultured Acetobacteraceae bacterium
GAACCAAACAGAAAAAGCCAAGAGGTTTTTTCAGGGCCGCCGCAGTGAGAGGGGGTTTAAGCCCCAGCCGGTGCCCGGTCAACCAGGAAAATGCCCCGGTCGGATTTTTGCTGCTCAGGCGATGCCGTGGAACGACCGGAACCATTCGACGAAACGCGGAATCCCCTGCTCCAGACGGGTCATGGGCGCCCAGCCGGTGATCGCGTTGACGACGTCGATCGAGGCCCAGGTGGCTTCGATATCGGTGCCAGGGCGCGGGATGCGCCGTATCCTGGCGCGGCGCCCGAGCGACCGCTCGAGCAGGGAGATCAGCAGCGTGACCGGCTCGCTGCGGTGATTGCCGATGTTGAGCAGGCGGGTAGGCTGGCTCGCCTCCGGCGGCTGGTCCAGCACGCGCAGCACCGCATCCGTCACGTCGTCGATATAGGTGAAGTCGCGCGCCAGTTCCGCACCCTCGTAGAGCGTGATCGTGCCGTCCCCGGCGATGGCGCGGGCAAAGGAATAATAAGCCATGTCGGGCCTGCCCCAGGGGCCATAGACGGTGAAAAAGCGCAGTCCGGTCTGCCGCAGGCCGAACAGATGCCCGTAGGCATGGGAGACCAATTCGCCCGAACGCTTGGTGGCGGCATAGAGCGAGCCCGGCGCATCGACCCGGTCGCTTTCCTCGAACGGCAGCTTCTCGTTCAGCCCATAGACCGAGGAGGAGGAAGCGAACACCAGATGCTTCAGCCGATCCAGACGCCGCGCCGCCTCCAGCAGGGTCACATGGCCCAGCACATTGGCCGAAACATAGGCGTAGGGATCAACCAGCGAATGACGTACCCCGGCCTGTGCGGCCAGATGCACGATACCCTGGATCCCGGGCTCGGCGACGAACAAAGCGGCCAGGCCATCGCGATCGGTGATGTCCAGCCGCTCGAAACGAAAGCTGGAGTGCGTGGCAAGGCGCTCCAGCCTCGCCTGCTTGAGACGGACATCGTAATAGGGGTCCAGGGTGTCGATGCCGACGACATGCTCGCCCCGGGCCGCCAGCGCACCCGCGACATGGGCGCCGATGAAGCCCGCGCAACCGGTTACCAAGATCGTCATGCAGCCGCTCCTCGTATAGTCCAGATGGGGCGCGTCCTGGATGGTACATGCTCCGGACGAGGTCCATAGCGGATTGCGCTCGCTACCGCGCCGCGAAACGATCCCAAGCAGGCAGACTCGCCGAAGGAGCGATGGTCTCCGAGAATTCCACGCAACAGCTTCCGCGATGCCGCGTTCAGCAGCGGCAATGTATCAACCCAACCCCGACCGGAGATCCGACACATGGCGCCCAGTTCGAAAACGGCCCAGCTCAAGCCCGCCCTGCACAAGACACGCAACACGATGCCGTCGAACGCGCGCAATGTCGCGATCTCTCTGCTTAATGCGCGCCTCGCGGATGGCCTCGACCTCGCGCTGATCACCAAGCAGGCGCACTGGAACCTGAAGGGACCGCAATTCATCGGCGTCCATCTGATGCTCGACGGGTTCCGCGCCGAGCAGGATGATTGGAACGACAAGGCGGCGGAGCGTATCACCGCCCTTGGCGGGACCGCATTCGGCACAACCCAGGACATCACCAAGAACAGCCAGCTCGCCGCCTACCCGACGGATATCTACCAGATCGCCGACCATCTCGCGGCCCTGATCGACCGTTACGCGGCCTTCGCCAATTCGGTGCGTGAAAGCATCGATCAGGTTGACGAGGCGGGCGATCCCGACACCGCCGACCTGTTCACCGAGATCTCGCGCGGGGTCGACAAGCAGCTCTGGTTCCTTGAAGCCCATGTGCAGGAGCCGACCGGACCGATCCGCGACGGCGATGGCAACGGCGAACGCTGATCCTGCCGGGCGGCCGGGTGGTCCAGCCTCCGGCCGCCCGATCGGTCTCGCCCGATCTGTCGCGTAGGATCAGCCGGCTGATCCTGCCTGGTCGAACGCCTTGCTCTCGATGCGGTCGCCGACGCGGATATTCAGCTTCGCGGTGATGCCGCCCTGCAACTCGATCGTGGCCTTGACCACACCCTGGCTCGAGATCTGGGCGAGGCTCTGCGGCACCGTGTCTTCGGCGATATGGCGGATGATCCCGCCGCTATCGACGAACAGCATGTCTTCCGGAACGGGGCAGTTCT
Source organism: uncultured Acetobacteraceae bacterium (assembly GCA_964242565.1). GTDB lineage: Bacteria > Pseudomonadota > Alphaproteobacteria > Acetobacterales > Acetobacteraceae > Lichenicoccus. The sequence continues at coordinate 2,160 of CAXTCT010000317.1, forward strand.
CCATCCACATCGCGCTCTGCTGCGGATAGGGCCAGACGAACAGCATGCCACCCTTATCCGGGATCGACGGGCGGAACATGAGGCCGACCTGTTGCTCGCGCGGCGTGCGCGCCAGCTCGACCGAGAACTCGTGCCGGATGCCGCCGCGCGAGACGATGGTCAATGCCTGTTTCTGCAGCTCCGGCTGAGCCTGGGTGGGTTCGGCCGCCAGGTTCTGCGCCGCAGCCGGCAGGCCTCCGATCGGGAGCAGCAGGATGCTCACCAGCATGACCCGTGATGTCCGCAGCAATTCCATAGGCTAGACAACCTCCTCGAGAGCCTGTGCCGCCAGCTGGCGCACCTCGTCGCGCACAGGACCCTCGCGCGGCCTGTCGCGCAAGGTGGTCAGCCAGTGCAAAGGAGGATTGCGGCCGGCGGCACGCGGGTAATGCAGCGCGCGCAGGACGGCTTGTGCCTCGGGCGTGGCATGGTCGGGAATTGCGATGGCGTTCAGCGCCGCCCACACGCAGGCCCAGCAACGGCCGGTGCTGTAGGGATTGTAGCCGCCGCCGCCGGTGACGATGAGGGGGATGTGGCCGGCGATCGCCAAGCTCCGCAGCCGCCCCGCCACGTCGATATGCGCGTTGTTGGACAGCGCCAGGCGCGAGAGGGGGTCCTCCTCCAGGGCATCCGCCCCGCATTGCAGGAAGATGGCCTGGGGCCGGTGCGCCAGCAGCAAGGGCAGCACCGCCTCCTCGATCAGCAGCCGCATCTCGGTGCCGGGTTCCCGCCTGCGGAGCGGCCAGCGCATCGCCTCGTGGATACTGAAAGTGAAAACCTCGGGCTCGTCGTCGAAGGCGTCCTGCACGCCGTCGCCGTGATGGGCATCGATATCGACATAGGCGATCCGGCGCAGCCCGAGCTCGCGCCAGACCATCAGCGCCAGCACCACGTCGTTGAGAAAGCAGAAGCCGGCGGCGTGGGCGGGGCGGCCGTGATGCGTGCCACC
>CAXTCT010000318.1:0-3147 GCA_964242565.1 uncultured Acetobacteraceae bacterium
TGGCCGTCGCCCAGCGTCCGCACGCCGCGCGGCTCGCCGAAATAGATCCCGCCGACCGTCTCGCGCACGATCATGATGTCGAGCCCGCGCACCACGTCAGCCTTCAACGTGCTGGCATCGACCAGAGGATCAAGCACCAGCGCCGGACGCAGGTTGGCGAACAGGCCCAGCTCGCGGCGCAGGGTCAGGATGGCGAGCTCCGGACGCCGCGCGAAACCGACATGATCCCATTGCGGGCCGCCCACGGCGCCGAACAGCACCGCATCGGCCTCCCGCGCCGCCTGCACCACCTCGTCGCGGATCGGCACGCCATGCGCCTCGATCGAAGCCCCTCCGACCAGGTCCTCGGTGACGTCGAAGCTGATCCCGCGCCGGCGCGACAGCCATCCGACCACCCGGCCGACCTCGCGCATGACCTCGGGACCGATGCCGTCACCGGGCAGCACGAGCAGTCTCCTTCTCGACGACATTCTCGCTATCCTATCGTCAGCCGACCGGGATGGCCGGCATCCAGGGCTGTGCGGCCGCTCGCCGCTGTTCGAAACGGTCGATCGCGTCGATCCGCCGCATGGTCTGGCCGATGTCGTCGAGACCGTCCAGAAGCAGTTGCCTCTGGCCCGGATCGATTTTGAAGGCGATCTCCTCGCCGTCGGGGCGCACCACGACCTCGCGTTCGAGATCGACGGTCAGCCGCGCGTTGGCGCCCAGCGTCGCGTCGCGCATGAGCTGGTCGCAGATCTCGCGCGGCAACGTGATCGGCAGCATGCCGTTCTTGAAGCAGTTATTGTAGAAGATGTCGGCGAAAGATGGCGCGATCACGCAGCGTATGCCGAAATCCAGCAGCGCCCACGGCGCATGTTCACGCGACGAGCCGCAGCCGAAATTCTCGTGCGTGACCAGGATCCCGGCATGGCGGTAGGGTTCCTGGTTGAGAATGAAGCCGGGACGCTCGACGCCGTTCTCGAAGCGGATCGCATCGAACAGGTTGGCGCCAAGCCCGGAGCGCTTGATGGTCTTGAGGAAGCGCGACGGAATGATCTTGTCGGTGTCGATGTTGGCTTCCGGCAACGGTGCCGCGACAGCGGTCAGGATATCGAACTTGTCCATGCTCAGCCCGGCTCCCCGGCTTGCGCAAGATCCCGGACATCGGTGAGATGCCCGGTCACCGCCGCCGCCGCCGCCATCGCCGGCGACAACAGATGGGTGCGTCCGCCGGGACCCTGACGGCCCTCGAAATTGCGGTTCGAGGTCGAGGCGCAACGTTGTCCCGGAGCGAGCTTGTCGGGATTCATGCCCAGGCACATCGAGCAGCCCGCCTCGCGCCATTCGAAGCCGGCCTCGCGGAAGATCCGGTCGAGGCCTTCCTGTTCGGCCTGGCGCTTCACCAGGCCCGAGCCGGGCACCACCATGGCACGCACGCCGGCCGCGACATGGCGTCCGCTGGCGACGCGGGCAGCGGCGCGCATATCCTCGATGCGGGCATTGGTGCAGGAGCCGATGAACACGACATCCACCGCCACGTCGGACAGGCGCTGCCCCGCGGTCAGGCCCATGTAATCCAGCATTCTCTGCATGCGCGCCCGTCTCGAGGCGTCGTCGGCCTGCGCCGGGTCCGGAACGACGCCGGTGATCGGCACGACGTCCTCGGGGCTGGTGCCCCAGGTGACCAGCGGCACGATCTCGCCAGCGTCGAGCAGGATTTCGCTGTCGTAGCGGGCGTCCGCGTCCGACGCCAGCGTCCGCCAATATTCGACCGCCTGGCCGAACGCCTCGCCCTGGGGCGCGAACGGGCGGCCTTCGATATAGGCGAAGGTGACGTCGTCGGGCGCCACCAGCCCCGCACGGGCGCCGGCCTCGATGGACATGTTGCAGATGGTCATCCGCCCGGCCATGTCGAGGCCGCGTATGACCGACCCCGCGAACTCGATCACGTGTCCGGTGCCGCCGGCCGTGCCGATGCGGCCGATGATGGCCAGCATCACGTCCTTGGCGCTGACCCCGGGCGCGAGCGTGCCTTCGACGGAGATGCGCATGTTCTTCGCCGGCCGCTGCGTCAGCGTCTGCGTCGCCAGCACATGCTCGACCTCCGACGTGCCGATGCCGAACGCGAGCGCCCCGAGCGCGCCATGCGTCGAGGTATGGCTGTCGCCGCAGACGATGGTCATGCCAGGCAGCGAAAGGCCCTGCTCGGGACCGATGATATGCACGATGCCCTGCTGCGCCGACAGCAGCGGGAAATACGGCACGCCGAACTCGGCGACGTTGCGCTCGAGCGTTTCGATCTGCAGCCGGCTCTCCGGCTCCTCGATGCGCGCGCGGCGGTCGCTGGTCGGCACGTTGTGGTCGGCGACCGCGATGGTCGCATCGGGCCGGCGCACCGGCCGTCCGTTCAGGCGCAGGCCCTCGAAGGCCTGCGGGCTGGTCACCTCATGGACGAGGTGACGATCGATATAAAGCAGGGCCGTGCCGTCATCGAGTTGTTCGACGACATGGCTCTGCCAGATCTTGTCGAACAGGGTTTGTCCGGACATTGCGGAACTTCCTCCAGGGATCCTGCACCCCGGAGGCCAGACCCCGATTGGCTAGCGTTTCGGCGCGGCTTCACTCGGCTGCGGTTGCCGCCGGCGCCACATCGCGCGCACGCTCGGCGATGCGAGCGGACTTGCCGCGGCGGCCGCGCAGATAATAGAGCTTCGCACGACGCACGTCGCCGCGACGGACGACGACGATCTCGGCGATGGTCGGCGCATAGAGCGGGAACACGCGCTCGACGCCCTCTCCGTAGGAGATCTTGCGCACGGTGAAGTTGCTGTTCAGCGCCTTGTTCGAGCGTGCGATGACGACGCCTTCATAGGCCTGCACACGGGCGCGCTCGCCTTCCTGGACCTTGACCATGACGCGGACGGTGTCGCCGGGCACGAATTCCGGTACGGGTCGAGTGGCGGTGAGGCGTGCGATCTGCTCCGCCTCGTATTGCTGGATGATGTTCATGGTCGGGGTCCTTCCGGGTTCGGTGAGTTACGCGGCCCTGCCGCGATCGGCAAGACGCCTGATCGGGAATGGGCGCTTGATGAGGCGGCACAGGCCGGCGCCGGAGCGGCATGATGCTCCCACAGGTCGGGCCGGCGCGCGCGCGTGTCCTGTTCG
>CAXTCT010000319.1:0-3131 GCA_964242565.1 uncultured Acetobacteraceae bacterium
CACGCGGCACGCGTCGCCGGCGTCAGCCTCAGGCGCACCCGTTTCGCGGTCTACCCTAGCTCGGCCGTGCTGGCGGGGCTCGCCGGGGTGATGCTGCCGGCGCGGGCCACCGCGGGCATCGCCAACACCGGCACCGGCTACGAGCTGAACGCGATCGCGGCCGCGGTGATCGGCGGCATCAGCCTGATGGGCGGACGCGGTTCGCTGGTCGGCACCGTGTTCGGCTTCCTGATCATCGGCGTGCTCGATAACGGGCTCAACATCATCAATGTATCGCCTTTCTACCAGTTGATCGTGAAGGGCCTGATCATCATCGGCGCCGTGTTCGTGGACAGCATCACGCACCGCACCGAGGATTGAGCATCCAGACCAGAAACATAAAATCGAGGGGAAACATCATGAAGACAATATTCTCGGCCAGGGCGGCACTCGCGGGATGCGGCATGCTGGGCGCCATGGCCGCGGCAGCCCCGGCCTGGGCCGACAAGGCGCATCCGGTGATCGGCTACACCGTCTACGACATGAGTTCGTTCATCTCGTCGGGCAAGCAGGGCGTGGAATCCATCGCCAAGGCCAACGGCGCGAGCGTGCTCTGGAACTCCGCCCACATGGACGTGAATGCGCAGATCTCGCAGTTGCAGCAATTCACCAACCAGAAGGTCGATGCGATCGTGATCGCGGCGGTCAACTCGGCGACGCTGGCACCGCAGGTGGCCGCCGCCAAGGCCGCCGGCATCCCGGTGGTGGTCACCAATCTCACGGTCAATCCCGAAGCCCAGAAGAGCGCGGTCTCGTATGTCGGACCCGACGACGTGAAGGCCGGCGAGCAGGAAGCCCAGCATCTGGTCGATGCGATCCACGGCCAGGGCGGCATCGTCGTGCTGCAGGGCCCGCTCGGCCAGTCCGGCGAGATCGACCGCACCAAGGGCATCAGGAACATCCTGGCCAAGAACCCCGGCGTGACATTGCTCGCGATCCAGCCGGCGAACTGGAAGCGCACCGAGGCCTACAGCGTGGCGCAGGACTTCCTGTCGCGCTATGGCGACAAGATCAAGGGCGTCGTCGCGGAGAATGACGACATGGCGATCGGCACCATCCAGGCGCTGCGCGAGAAGGGACTGGCCGGCAAGATCCCGGTGACCGGCGTCGACGGCATCAAGGACGGCATGCGCGCGGTGCGTGACGGCACCGAACTCGAGACCAACCTCCAGGACGGTCCGCTGGAGCTCGGCATGGCGATGCAGGTCGCGATCGACGCGGTCCAGGGCAAGCCGATCCCGGCGGTCGCGATGTTCGTCATGCCGGAGATCGTCAAGGACAATGTCGCGCATTACTACGGACAGATGTTCGTCGATCCGAAGAAGTTCATCACCGACCTTCCCGTCCTGGTGAAGAAGAACCTCGCCTCCGGCCATTACGCGGAGCAGTAAGGCCACAGCAGCAGGAGAACACGCCATGACCGGCACGACGTTCGATGCCGCCTTCGACTTCACCGGCCAGGTCGCGATCGTCACCGGCGGCGCCGGCGGGATCGGCCATGCGATCGCGTTCGCCCTGGCCGAGCGCGGGGCAAGGCTGGTGCTGATCGACAAGGCGGCGGATGTCGGGACGGTCGCGGCCGCCCTGCCCGGTTCGGGCCATCGGGGCTGCGCGGTCGATCTGCTCGATGCCGGGTTGCTGGAGCAGACGATCGCCATGATCGTCGCCCGTTTCGGGCAGATCGATATCCTGGTCAACAATGCCGGGATCGTCCGGCTGGGTCCGGCGGAAACTCTGTCCGCCGCCGACTGGGACGCGACGCTTTCGGTCAACCTGAAGGCGCCTTTCATGATGTGCCAGCTGGTCGGACGCCGGATGCTCGAACGCGGGCATGGGCGGATCGTCAACATCGCCTCCCAGGCCTCCATCGTGGCACTCGACCAGCATGTCGCCTATTGCGCGAGCAAGGCCGCGATCGTCAGCATGACCAAGATCCTGGCACTCGAATGGGGACCGCGCGGCGTCAACACCAACGCGATCAGCCCGACCGTCGTCGACACCGAACTTGGCCGCAAGGCCTGGGAGGGCGAGAAGGGCGTGGTGTTCAAGCAGAAGATCCCGACCGGCCGCTTCGCCCGGCCCGACGAGATCGCGCTGGCCGCCTTGTTCCTGCTGAGCGGGGCGGCCGCCATGATCAACGGCGAGAATCTCGTGGTGGATGGCGGCTACACGATCCAATAGTCACGCCACCCGGCCTTGAGCCCGCGTGGCGACCGTCCATCTATGCAACATGAGCGAGAGAACGACGACCGAAGTCATTGCGGACAACGCCGGCGGCGATGAGCCGGATGTCCGCCCCGAAGCGTCCAAGGAGACGCCCCGGGAAATGCCCACGGAAATCGGCGGTCCCAAGGAAGCCGATCCGACCCGCTACGGCGACTGGACCGTGAAGGGCCGCTGCATCGACTTCTAGAGCCCGCCGCCCGCCTCCTGGCGCCAGCCGGACCGGACCGTCTGGCGCTGGCGGGGCGGCTTGGGCTGGGTGGAGACGAGATACAGCCCGACCACGAAGACCAGGTTGGCGAGCGAGTTGAACTGCATCGCCATCAGGAAGGGCCGCTGCGCGGTCAACGCCTGATACAGGCTGTAGAGCATGAACGGGATCGAGAGCGGCCGGAACCCCTGCAGCATGAAGCGCAGCGGGTTGGCATGGCCGGGACGAACCAGCGGACGCATCTTGTTGATCGAGAGATAGAAGGCAAATCCGAGCGCCCAGGTCAGCCCGTTCCAGAGCGCGCTGTCCATGCTCAGTCCGCCCGCCATGAAGATCGCGATCACGGCGGCCGCATCGAGCACGATGGCGCCGAGCTGCATGCTCATGCCGATGTCGAAGGCGGTCGGCTTCTCGCCCAGGCGGTCGGCCACCGGCTGGAAGACATGTTCGAGCAGCCAGCTGTCCGCCTTGTTGACGGCCTCGGCGATATTCATGCGAGCCCTGTCGCCCGATGCGAGGCCGGCGTCAAGCGGCGACGAACACGCAGCCCATCCCGGATGCCGCCCACGCCACCGGCCTGATCGTCGCCGATGCGAGGCCAGGGTTGCCGCTCATGGCCCCGGGCACAGGCAAACCCGGCCGGCATCCGGAGCCGCCA
>CAXTCT010000320.1:0-3119 GCA_964242565.1 uncultured Acetobacteraceae bacterium
CGCTCGCTGTCCTTGTCCCAGACGTCGGTGCATTTATACTGCACCTCGGTGTCGTCGGCGAGGGTGCAGAAGCCGTGCAGGAAGCCGGGCGGCACCCAGAGCTGCGACCAATTCTCCTCGGAAAGCTCGGCACCCACCCATTTGCCGTAGCTGGGCGAGCCGACCCGCGCATCCACCGCCACGTCGTAGATCGCCCCGCGCACGCAGCGGACCAGCTTGCCCTGGGCATGCGGCGCCAGCTGGCAATGCAGCCCGCGCACGACGCCGCGCTGCCTCGAAAGGCTGTGGTTGTCCTGGATGAAGGGCAGCGCGATACCGGCCGCCTCCATGCGGGGGAAGTTATAGGTCTCGGAAAAAAATCCCCGGCTGTCGCCGAAGCGTGGCGGGGTGATCAGGATGACATCGTGGATCTCGAGACGCTCTGCCTTCACGAATTTCTCCTCGGCTCAGGTCCGGTTCAGCTATGGACGCCGTCCGCCAGTTCGAGCAGCAGGCGTCCCAGTTCGGTCTTGCTCAGGCCGCGGGCATGGCCACGCAGGGTGTGGGCGTCGATGAAGCCCATGCGAAAGGCGACCTCCTCCGGCGACCCGACCAGCATGCCCTGGCGGGACTGGATGGTCTGGACGAAGGTGCCGGCCTGCATCAGGCTGTCCGGCATACCGGCGTCGAGCCAGGCGCAGCCGCGGCCAAGGCGCTCGACCTGGAGCGAGCCCTCCTCGAGGTAGATCCGGTTGAGATCGGTGATCTCGAGCTCGCCGCGCGCCGAGGGCCTGATCTGGTGGGCGAAGTCGCTGACCCGGCTGTCGTAGAAATACAGCCCGATGATCGCCCAGTTCGAAGGCGGGTTGGCGGGTTTCTCCACCACCTCGAGAGCCCGCCCGGTCGGATCGAAGGTGACCACGCCATAGCGCTCCGGGTCGCGCACCTGGTAGGCGAAGACGGTGGCGCCCTGCTCCCGGCCGGCGGCATGGCGCAGCGAGATGCCGAGATGGTCCGCGAACACCAGATTGTCGCCCAGCGCCAGCGCGCAGGCCGCGCCCTGCAGCCAGTCATCCCCGATCAGGAAGGCCTGAACGATGCCGTCCGGCGTCGGCTGCACGCGATAGGTGAATTTGACCCCGAGCCGGCTGCCATCGCCGAGCAGCCGCCGGAACTGCGGCAGGTCGTCCGGCGTCGAGATGATCATGATGTCGCGTATGCCCGCCAGCATCAGCGTACTGAGCGGATAATAGATCATCGGCTTGTCATAGACCGGCAGCAGCTGCTTGCTGGCCGCCAGGGTCATCGGATGCAGCCGGGTTCCCGAACCGCCGGCGAGCAGGATGCCCTTCATGGGTATCCCGGAGCCGTGCCGGTCCCCCTGGCTTTCGCTCGATCCGCTCATGCCGCGGTTCCCAGCCGCTGCCCCGTGTAGCTCTTGCGCCGGATTTCGGACCACCAGGGCTCGTGGTCGAGGTACCATTGCACCGTGCGCCTTATCCCGCGGTCGAAATCATGGGCGGCCTTCCAATGCAGCGTGGCCTGGGCATGCGATGCGTCGATCTCGTAGCGGAAATCATGCCCGGGCCGATCGGTGACGTAGCGGATCAATCGCTCGCGCGGGCCGGCCGGATCGGGCCGCAATTCATCCAGCACGCGGCAGATGGCCTGCACGACCTCAAGATTGGAACGCGGCTGGCGCGCGCCGATAGCGTAGGTCTCGCCGGGCTTGCCGTGTTCGACCGCCAGCACCAGCGCCTCGGCATGATCCTCGACGAACAGCCAGTCCCGTTTATTGGATCCGTCTCCGTACACGGGAAGCTCGCGGCCTTCGATGGCGTTGATGGTGACGAGGGGGATGAGTTTTTCCGGAAAATGCCATGGACCATAGTTGTTCGTCGTGTTGGTCACGAAACTTGGCAAGCCGTAGGTGTGATGCCATGCACGGACCAGATGGTCCGACGCGGCCTTGCTCGCGGAATAGGGACTGCGCGGATCATACGGTGTTGTTTCGGTGAACGGCGGATCATCCGCCTCGAGGGCGCCGAACACTTCGTCCGTCGAGATATGATGGAAACGGAACGAATTCTTCGATTTTACATCGAGCCCGGAACAATATCCACGTGCCGCCTCGAGCAGCGCGAACGTGCCGACGACGTTGGTCTGGATGAATACCGCCGGTCCGTCAATGGAACGATCGACATGGCTTTCGGCCGCGAGATGCATCACGGCATCCGGTCGATGCGTCGCAAATATCTGTTGCATGGCTGGCAGATCCGCGACGTCGGCCCGGACAAGCAGGTGCCGCCGATCCGTGCGGGCCTCCTCCAGGGCATCCTCGGAGGCGGCATAGGTCATGTTGTCGACGTTGACAATCGTATGGCTGGTGGCGCGGATCAAATGTCGCACCACCGCGGAGCCGATAAAACCGCATCCGCCGGTCAGAAGAATCCGCATGGTTTGATCCTGTCAGGCCGTGGTGGTCGTTGCGAACCCCAACTTGACAGCGTGCGCGGCGGCAAGCAACAGCCGTCGCTGCACGGAACGCCCGGTGGCGTCGGTTCTATAGGCGGGCCGCGACATCAAGCCTATGTTCGGGCGGACCGGACAGTCAGCCGCGGCGGGGACCAGAACCAGGACATGTATGCGGAAAACCTCGATGCGCGGTTGCTGCGCGTACTCGGCCGGCCCGACCTGCGCGTGGTCTCCGCGGCCCGGCGGATCAGCTTCGATGCCGCGCTCGACACTGCCTTCCGGGTCGATCCGGCCGGCGAGGTGGTGCTCGGGGCCGCCTGCCTGGGCACGACGCGGATCTGCGCGTTTCATCTTCGCCACGCCCTCGAGCTGTCGATGCTGCTCGATGTCGCGGTCCACCTCCCGCCCGGTGCGCCTGCGCAGGCAACCCCGGAGGCGCTGATCCCGTGGGACCTGCCGGTCCTGGCCGGGCTGTGCGCGGCGCGCGTCGCGGCCTTGTTCTGGCAGCTCGACGGCCCTCCCGGCGAGGCCGGCAGCCTGCCGGAGCCGGTGGCCTGGATCGCCGCGATGGCGGCCGCCGCGCCGCCGCCGCCCGAGACGCTCAAGCTGGTCTGGAGACAGGTCGGCTTCCTGCAGGAAGCCTCGCGGCGGCTCCGCGCGGCCAG
>CAXTCT010000321.1:0-3101 GCA_964242565.1 uncultured Acetobacteraceae bacterium
GACCCGGCAACGGAAGGGGAAATCCGCTTCCGGGCGGCCTCACGCCGTCTTGGAGATGTTCCAGTAGGCAGCCGCGGGAGATGGGAACACGCCCTTGACCTTGCGGCTGTAGGCGCAGGCAATGGTCGAGGCGCCGAGCGGGAGGTACGGCAGCGTCTTGAAGGCTTCGGTCTGGATGGCCATGGCGAGTTGCGTCTGCTCGCCGGCATCGTTGGAGTCGAACCATCGCGCCCGGAGATCCTCCAGGGCCTTGTCCTGCGGCCAGCCGAACCAGCCTGTGGCCCCTGAGGCGCGCAGAAGCTGGTTGACCGCCGGGTTGACGATGTCCGCACCGGTCCAGGCGGTCACGAAGCAGCTCCAGCCGCCTTCGGCCACCGGCCCGCGGTTGGTGCGACGCTGCGCCATGCCGGCGAAGTCGGTGGCGACGAGTTCGACATTCATGCCGATCTGCTGCAGCATCGATTGCGTGACCTGGCTCATGGCCGCTAATCCCGGCGCATCCATCGCTGCCAGCAGCACCAGTTTCTCGCCGCCATAGCCGGCCTCCTTGAGCGCCTGCCGTGCCTTCGCGACGCTGTGGATGGCGAGGACGCCGCCGCCGGCTTCGTCGCCATAGGGGGTGCCGCAGGGAAAGAAGCTCCGGCAGGGATGCAGAGCCAAGGCGTCGCTGGTAACCGCCTGCAGCAGGCTGGTCTGGTCGGTTGCCATGGCCACCGCCTGCCGTATGCGCAGGTCGTTGAAGGGCGGCTGCAGATGATTGAACTGCAGCATGAAAAACACGCCCGACCTGTCACGCACGTCGACGACGATGTTGGGGTCGTCACGCAGGGCCGGCAGAAGGTCCGCGGGCGGCATGTCCCAGAAATCCTGCTCGCCGCTCTGCAGGGCGGCCAATGCGGTGGACGGGTCGCTGATGATCGACCATTCGATCCGGTCCATGGCCGGGATGCGCGCGCCGGCAAGGCCGCTGACCGGCTCGGACCGCGGGATGTAGCCGTCGAACTTCGCCCAGGAAGCATGGGAGCCCGACACCCATTCGTCCCTGAGAAAGCGATAGGGACCACTGCCGATGCATTCCGTGATCTGGTGCATCGGATCGGTGTTGGCGACCCGTTCGGGCATGATGAAGCATTCCGAAGCGCTGGCCTTGCCGAGTGCCGCCAGCAGCAGCCGGGATGGCTGCTTCAGCCGGATGCGGAAGCGCCGGTCGTCGATCACCTGCATGGCGTCGATGCGTTTTGCCAGCGCCTGCCCGAAGCCGTCGCGCGCGGACCAGCGCCGGATCGAGGCGATGCAGTCCTGCGAACGCACCGGCACGCCGTCATGGAAGCGCAAGCCGTCACGCAGCTTGAAGAGATAGCTTCTGCCATCGTCCTCGACCACCCAGCCTTCGGCCATCTGCGGACGCGGCACGTAGTTGGTGTCGACCGCGATCAGCTGGTCGTAGGTGAGGAACCCGTAATCCTTGGTGGCGGGTGCCGTGGTCCAGATCGGGTCCAGGCTTTGCAGGTTCAGGGAATGGATCATCCTGAGCACCCGGACCGGCGCCGCTGCATAGGAGCGCCGGACAGGAAGCGAGGCGATCGCCGCCAGCCCCGAGGATGCCAATCCGGACGCTGCCTGCACCAGGAAATCTCGTCGTTTCATCTCAGCGCCCCATCCCGGAAAACCCTACGGTAGACGCCGCGAACCCCTCCGCTCGATATTGAACCGGCAAGATGACATAGTATTCGTCGTTCGGTATTCAGAACAGGGGATCACCCCACTTGCCTGCCCGAGCCCCAGTAAGGCTGCCGCAGTTCACGCCTCAGAACCTTCCCCAGCGCGTTGCGCGGCAGCTGCTCGACGAAATCGAAGGATTGCGGGCATTTATAGCCGGCGATGTGCTGCCGCGCGAATTCGACCAGCTTCGCCGGGTCCAGGCTGGCGCCGGGCCGGCCCACGATCACGGCCTTCACCGCCTCGCCCCATTTGGGGTCGGGCACACCGATCACGGCGACCTCCGCCACGTCCGGATGCCCGGCCAGAACATTCTCGACCTCGTTGGGATACACGTTCTCGCCGCCGGAGATAATCATGTCCTGCATCCGGTCGTGAAGGTAGAGATACCCGGCCTCGTCGAGGTGACCCACGTCAGAGGTGTGATACCAGCCTTCCCGCAGGACCTCGGCGGTCTGTCCGGGCCGCTTCCAATATCCCTTCATGACCATCGCGGACCGCACGACCACTTCGCCGGGCTCGCCCGCGGGCAGGATCTCGCCTTCGGGTCCGACGATCCGGATGTCGACGCCCGGCAACGCCCGTCCCGCGGAGAGCAGGCGCTGCGGGTCGTCCTCGCCGGGGGTGAAGATCATCCCGGATATCGAAAGGGTCGACTCCGTCATGCCGAAAAGCTGGGTCATCGGGCATCCGAAGCGCACCAGCGATTGGCGCAATATCTCGGGCGACACCGGGGAGCCTCCGAACATCACCGTGTCGAGAACGGGCAGGGCCGTCTTCGAAAATCCCGGGTCCTTCAGCAACATGCCGAGCAAAGCGGGCACCACGCCCAGCTTCGTGATCGGATGAGCCTCGAACGCCGCGATGATCCGTCCGATCTCCGCGTCCCGCGTCAGGACCAGCGTCCCCCCGAGGTACAAGGCGTAAAGCGAAGTGATCGCGCCTCCCGCATGGAACAGCGGCAGCGGGATGAGCAGCAGGTCCGCGGCGGTCCAGCGTCCCACCACCTTGTCGGTGATGAGCCGCAACGCCGACATGACGTTGCGGTGCGTCAGTTGCGCACCCTTGGGCTTCGATGTCGTGCCGGAGGTATAGATCTGGAGAGAGACATCGTCGGCATCCGCCAACCGCCTGGCCGCGGGCTGGGAGGAAAGGGGGAGCCACCGCTCGAACGGTGTCGCGCCGGGCTCGTCACCGTCGATCAGGACGAGACTGTCGCGCAGCTTGTGCGACGTCAGCACGGCCTGCACTCGCGCTAGAAACTCCCGCGAAACGAACACGATCCACGCGTCGGAATCGTCAATCGCGTAGCCGATCTCGGCGGGTGCGAGGCGCCAGTTGATCGGCACCAGCACGGTATTGGCCTCCGCGCAGCCAAAGGC
>CAXTCT010000322.1:0-3087 GCA_964242565.1 uncultured Acetobacteraceae bacterium
GGTGGCGCAGCCGGCCCGGCCCGGGGACTGGCGGCTGCAGACCGCCGCCATTGTCCGGCAGGGGCTGGTGGTGCCGAGCTTCAGCGTGTTCAGCCCGTCCGGCGCATTGCGCGGCAGCATCGACGGCCTGGCCTTCGCGCCGGACGAATGGGCGCGCGGCGACCCGGCCATGCTCTCCCGCCTGGCCGACGACGCCGGACCCAGGCTTGCCGAACTGCTGACCGGGATCCAGGCGGCGCAGATGCAGTCCGATCCGCACAGCCTGATGAACCGGCCGGCGAGGATCTATTTCACCGGGGTCACCGGCGCGCCGGGAGATGGCGACATCTCGCTGGCCAGGCAGATGGCGGCGATGCTCCCCGACGGCGGCAACGTCATCCAGAACAATGCCGCCGGTGCGGATTTCATCCTGTCGGGACAGGTCAGGCTGACCCACCTCAATCCGCGCACCGACCATGTCGAGATCATCTGGACGGTGCGAAACATGTCGGGCGACGGCAAGGGGGGAAGTGCCGAGGCCGGAAAAGTCGCTCAGCTCAACGACATCCCGGCCCATACGCTGGACGGCTATTGGGGGGACATCTCGATGGTGGTGGCGCGCGAGGCCGCCGGCGGCGTGCGCGAGGTGATCACCAACAATTCCGGACGCACCCACAAGCCTGCGGCTTCCCAGAAACAACCGGACCCGAAGCCCGCGAAGCGCCAGATTACGTGACAGCGCGATGTCACATTGCTAGGAAGACGCGCGTCCCAATGGCTGCGGCCCGGCCTGTCCGTGCGGCGTCCGGGTCGGATCGATCGTTCCGGAGCCGTAGTCATGAAGATCGTCGCCTGCAACAGCAACCGGCCGCTCGCCGAGGCCGTCGCCGCTGCGCTCAATCTGCCGCTGTGCAAGGCTATCGTGCGGCGGTTCGCCGACATGGAGATCTTCGTCGAGATCCAGGAGAATGTCCGCGGCGAGGATGTGTTCGTCATGCAGAGCACCTGCTTCCCGACCAACGACAATCTCATGGAGCTGCTGATCATGCTCGATGCGCTGCGCCGGGGTTCGGCGAGACGCATCACCGCGGTCATCCCGTATTTCGGCTATGCCCGCCAGGACCGCAAATCCGGTCCGCGCACGCCGATCAGCGCCAAGCTGGTGGCCAATCTGATTGTCGAGGCAGGCGCCAACCGGGTCCTGACGATGGATCTGCATGCCGGCCAGATCCAGGGCTTCTTCGACATTCCGGTCGATAATCTGTTCGCCGCCCCCCTGTTCACCCGTGACATCAACGATCGCTATCCGGGACGCGAGCTGATGATCGTCTCGCCCGACGTGGGCGGTGTGGTGCGGGCCAGGCAGCTTGCCAAGCGGCTCAATACCGATCTGGCCATCATCGACAAGCGGCGCGAGAGTGCCGGCGTGTCGGAGGTCATGAACGTGATCGGCGACGTCGCGGGCCGGCACTGCATCCTGATCGACGACATCATCGACAGCGGCGGCTCGCTGTGCAACGCCGCCCTCGCCCTGATGGAACACAAGGCGAGCTCGGTCGGCGCCTACGTCACGCACGGCGTGCTGACCGGGGGGGCCGTCGCCCGCGTCACCGCCTCACCGATCGAGATGATGACCATCACCGACAGCATCCTGGCCACCGAGGCGGTGGAACAGAGCGACAGCGTGCGCCAGATCAGCATCGCCCCGTTGCTGGCCAACGCGATGCGTGCCATCTCCGATGAGAGCTCCGTCAGCTCGCTGTTCGACTAGCCGGAGTTGGATCTTGAACGCATCGCTCGCCCCGAGAAGCTTCTGGTATCTCCGCCATGGCGAGACAGACTGGAATGCACGCGGGCTTTCGCAGGGCCGCTCCGACATTGCGCTGAACGAGAACGGGCTGGCCCAGGCGGAACGGGCCGGCGGGATCCTGGCCAGCGGCGCCGACCGCTATGCCCCGATTGCCGGGATCGTCTCGTCGCCGCTGATCCGTGCCCTGCGCACGGCCCAGATCGCCGCCGACGCCATGGTCAGATCTGGACATCGCCCGGTCGAGCTGACCACCGACCCCGATCTGCGGGAAGTCTGCTTCGGTGTGCAGGAAGGCCAGCCGATGGGCGACTGGTATGACAGCTGGATCGCCGGGGACTTCACGCCGGAGGGGGCGGAGATATTCGCCGACCTGATGGTTCGTGCCGCCGGCGCCGTGAACCGCGCCACGCAGGCAGAGGGCGCGGTTCTGATCGTCTGCCATGGGGCGATGTTCCGTGCGTTGCGCGCGGTCATGCACCTCCCCGCCAACGTAAGGCTGCCCAATGCGGTGCCGCTCTGGCTGGAACCGGGTGCCGATCCCGGCCAGCCCTGGAGCCTGACCGAACTGGACGGGGTTTGACAAGGCGGGTGCCGCCTCCTTGGCTTGCCTCGCTCGGCAGGATTGGCTAAACCGCCGCACCGCGTTGGCACCCCTGGAGGCCGACGTGCGTCTTTCAGGAGAGCAAGGTGACCAATTTCACGACGATTGAAGCGTCGACGCGTGCGAAGGCTGGTAAGGGGGCAGCGCGCGCAACGAGGCGGGAAGGGCTGGTTCCGGGTGTCATCTACGGCGCCAGGCAGGATCCGAGCCTGATCTCGCTGGACCCGCGCATCGTGCTGCGCGAGCTGACCCGCAGTGGCTGGCGTTCGCGCCTGTACGAGATCGCGACCGACGGAGGCGCCAGCACCCGCGCGCTGCTGCGCGACGTGCAGCTGCATCCGGTCAGCGACCGGCCGATCCATGTCGATTTCCAGCGTCTCGCGCCCGGCGAGCGCATCAAGGTCGCGGTCCGGGTGGTGTTCGTGGGCGAGGAAAGCTCCATCGGCCTCAAGCGGGGCGGCGTGCTCAACGTCGTGCGGCACACGGTCGAGGTGAATGTCGATCCCGATCATATCCCCGAGCGGTTCGAGGTCGATCTGTCGGGCCTGGACATCAACGACAACGTGCGCTGGTCCGACATCAGGAACACGGAGCATGCCAGTCCGGTGATTTCCGACCGTGACTTCGTGGTCGCGACCGTGGCCGCGCCGACCGTGGTGGCCGATCCCGAGGCGGATGCGGCCGCCGCCCTGGCAGC
>CAXTCT010000323.1:0-3085 GCA_964242565.1 uncultured Acetobacteraceae bacterium
GGACAGCCTTGCCCTTGACGTGACGGCGCTCGGTGAGGCCGACCTGCCGCCCGGCGCCGCGATCGACCTGATCGGCCCGCAGGTCCGCCTCGACGAGGTCGCCGCTTCGGCCGGCACCATCGGCTACGAGATCCTGACCTCGCTGGGCGGACGCTACCACCGCCGCTATCTCGGGGCCGGTACGGGAGAGCCGGCATGAAGGTGATCATTCTCGGCGGCGGCGTGATCGGGGTCACATCGGCCTGGTATCTGGCCCGGCTCGGCCATGAGGTGGAACTGATCGACCGGCAGGTCGGCACCGGCATGGAAACCAGCTTCGCCAATGCCGGCCAGGTCTCGCCGGGCTATTCCACGCCCTGGGCGGCGCCGGGACTTCCGCGCAAGGCGCTGGGCTGGATGATCGGCAAGCACAGCCCGCTGGTGATACGCGCCCGCCTCGACCCGGCAATGTGGCGCTGGATGATCCAGCTGCTGCGGAACTGCAACGACGAGGCCTATGCGCGCAACAAGGGCCGGATGCTGCGGCTTGCGGAATATAGCCGCGACTGCCTCGGCGACCTGCGCGCCGAAACCGGCATCGGCTATGACGACCGACAGCGCGGGCTGGTGCAATTATTCCGCAAGCAGGCCCAGCTCGACCACGCCGCCGAGGACATGCGCATCCTCGCCGAAGGCGGCGTGGCGCACGAACTGCTCGACGTGGAGGGATGCGTGCGCGCCGAACCTGCCCTCGGGCGGGTCAGGCACCTGCTCCGCGGCGGCCTGCGCCTGCCCGGCGACGAGTCCGGCGACGCGCATCTGTTCACGCGCCGCCTGACCGACCTCGCCGCCGGCCTCGGGGTGCGCTTGCACACCGGCACCCGGATCACGGCGCTGCATGCCGAGGGCGACCGGATCAGCCATGTCGCGACCAGCCGCGGCCCGATCACCGGCGACGCCTATCTGGTGGCGCTGGGCAGCCATGCCCCGGCCCTGCTCAGGCCGCTCGGCATCCGGCTGCCGGTCTATCCGGTTAAGGGCTACTCGCTGACCATTCCGATGACCGATCCGGAGCGTGCCCCGGTATCCACCGTCAATGACGAGACCTACAAGGTGGCGATCACCCGGCTCGGCGACCGCATCCGCGTCGGCGGCACCGCGGAGCTGACCGGCTACGACCTGCGCCTGCGGGCGGAACGGCGCGAAACGCTGGAGCTGAGTTTCGGCGAGCTGTTCGGCGGCGGCGACCTGTCGCGCGCGACCTTCTGGGCCGGGCTGCGGCCGAACACCCCGGACGGCACCCCGGTGGTCGGACCGGCCGGAAGATATGCCAATCTCTGGCTCAACACCGGCCACGGAACGCTGGGCTGGACCATGGCCTGCGGGTCCGGCCGCCTGCTCGCCGACCTGATCTCGGGACGGCGCCCCAACATCGAGCACGAGGATCTGTCGCTCGCCCGATACGCTTGAAGCGGGGCGAGTACGCCTGAACAGCAAAAGGAATGCGGCATGACGAAAATTCTGCAGGGCGGCTGCCTGTGCAAGGCGATCCGCTATAGCGTCACGATGGCCTCCGCTATCCTTCCGGGCACCTATTGTCACTGCTCGATGTGTCGAAAGGCAACGGGGGGCGGTTATGCCGCCTTCGTCAGCGTCCCGCGCGACGCCCTGGACTGGACCCGGGGCACGGTGACGATTTTCCGGTCCTCGCCCGTCGCGCGCCGGGGCTTCTGCGCCACTTGCGGCTCGCCCCTGTTTTATGATCCGGACGGCGAGGCTGATGTCGCCCTGACCGTCGGCAGCCTGGACGACGCGTCCGGCTTCACGCCAGACCATCATTACGGCGTCGAGAGCCGCCTGCCGTGGGCCGATTGCGGACCGGACCTGCCCGGGCACGAGACGAAAGAGAAATTCGCGGGGCAGCCCTGACCTGCTCCCGATGCCTCATGACCGTCAAGGCCGCGGCATTTTCTTTGGAAAGCGTGTTACGGCTTTGCCAGCGATCACGCCAGGGCGTCGCGTCCGTTCCGATTGTGCATCAAACTGTGGATAACGGGGACAACCATAGGTTGTTATTACATATCTGGACCGGGCGCAGGCGGTTCGCGGCGGGAACTCGTGGATGACAACCAGACGACGGGCCTGCACAAGATGGGTCCTTCTGCCTTTCTGCCTGTGGATCATGGGGGCCGCGCGCTTGCCTGATACGAATTATGACGTCGAGGGCAAGGGGATCGCGGCATTGCTGCACGATCTTGCGGGCGGCCGCGTCACGGCGGCGGCTCTGGTGCAAGCCTACCACGCCCGCATCGCGTCGCTCGATCGCGCCGGCCCGTCGCTGCAGGCCATCATTGCCCTGAACCCCGATGCCCTGGCCGAAGCGCGGGCAAGCGACCAACGGCGCCGGAACGGCCTGCCGCCGCGGCCTTTGGAGGGCGTCCCGATCCTGATCAAGGACAATATCGAGACCGCCGACAACATGCCGACCACCGCGGGATCCCTGGCACTGGCGGATAATTTCACCCGTCGCGACGCTCCTCTGGTGGCGCGGCTCCGCGCCGCGGGCGCGCTCATCCTGGGCAAGACCAACCTGTCGGAATGGGCCAATTTCCGTAGTTCGAATTCGATCAGCGGCTGGAGCGGCGTCGGCGGCCTGACCCGCAACCCGTTCGCGCTGGATCGTTCGCCCTGCGGTTCGTCCTCCGGCAGCGCGGTCGCGGTGGCGGCGTCCCTGGCTCCCGCCGCGATCGGCAGCGAGACCGACGGCTCGATCACCTGCCCCGCGTCGATGACCGGGATGGTCGGGTTGAAGCCGACCGTGGGGCTTGTCTCGCGCACCCATATCGTGCCGATCTCGTCGAGCCAGGACACCGCCGGACCGATCACGCACGACGTCGGCGATGCGACTTTGCTGCTGGCCGTGATAGCCGGTACCGATGCCGCCGATCCGGCAACGGCCGAGGCCGACCATCACCGTCCGGATGCGGCGCCGCCTCCCGAGGCGCACGCGCTGAAGGGCCGGCGGATCGGGGTGCTGCGCTTCCTCGCCGGTCATCAGGAGGCGACGGACGCCGTGTTCTCGCACGCCCTGGACCGGCTGCGCGAG
>CAXTCT010000324.1:0-3082 GCA_964242565.1 uncultured Acetobacteraceae bacterium
CGCCGCCGCCCTCCGCGACCAGCCCGACTGGTCGGACCTGCCTTTCGTGTTCCTGTCCAGCCCGCCGCCGGATCGCCCGCCCGTTCGGCATGCCAGCCCGTCCGAACACGAGTTATTCGCAATCGACCCGCCCGGGACGGACCTCCCGGCGACGGCTGGCCGCCTGCCGCCGTCGGTCAACCACGTGATGCGGCTGCAACGCCCGGTGGGCGCAAGGTCGCTGCTCGGGGCGGTCGAGCGGGCGCTCGGTTCGCGTCGCCGGCAGTTCGTGATCCGGGACCGGATCGCCACCCTCAACCGGCAGGCCGGCTTGCTGAGAGGCTACGAGGGGGCGCTCGAGGAAGATCGCGCCACCCTGCGCGACCTGCTCGACAGCGCGCGCGAGGGTTTCTACGCCATCGACCGCAACGGGATCACCACGGCCTGCAACGCCGCGTTCCGGCACATGCTGGGTTTCGATCATGAGACCGAGATAATCGGTCGCGCCATGCACGACATCATCCATCATTCCCGCCGGGACGGCTCGCCCTATCCGGCGCAGGAATGCCCGATCCATCGCGCCGCCCTCGAAGGGACGACCTGCCACGTCACCGACGAGATATTCTACCGCCGGGACGGCACCGGCTTCCCGGTCGATTATCATACGCAGCCGGTTTATCGCGGCGGCGAGCTGGCTGGCGCGCTATGCCTATTTTCCGACCTGACCCAGAGCCTGCGCACGAAGCATGAGTTGCGGGCGGCGAACGAGCGCGTCGCCCTGGTGCTGAACTCCGGCGTCATCGTCGGCAGCTGGAGCTGGGAAGTGCAGGCCGACCGCCTCACCGGCGACGAGCGCTTCGCCCGGACCATGGGCATGGATGAACAGCGCCTCCACGATGGCGTCGCGCTGTCGGAGATGATGACGGCGGTCCATCCCGACGAGCGTGCGGCGACGCACGGGCTGATCCGGCAGGCGCTGGCACAGGACAGCCCGTATCGCGCGGAATATCGCGTGCGGCAGCCGGATGGCTGGCGCTGGGTCGAAGCCAGCGGCCGCGTGTCGCTCGATGGCGCCGGGCGGCCGCACCGTCTTCCCGGCGTCCTGATCGACATCTCGGAGCGCAAGCGGGTCGAGGCGGCCCTTCATGCCAGCGATTTCGAATTGCGCACGATCGCGGACAGCATGCCGTTCCTGATCGCGTTCATGGATCGCAACCTGGTCTACCGGTTCGCCAACAATGCCTACCGGGACTGGTTCGGCCTCGATCCCAGGGACGTGATCGGCCGCCACGTGCGCGATATAGTCGGCGAGGCCGGATATGTGTCACGCAGGCCGGCCCTGGAGCGGGCACTTGACGGCGAGACGGTGTGTCTGGAGCTGCCGTGGCCGCATCTCGATGGACGCCGGCGCGAGGCCGAGGTGCGCTATATGCCGAGGCTGGGTCATGACGGCGCGGTGCTCGGCTTTCATATCTTCGTCCATGACGTGACCGATCGGGCCGAGGCGGCGGAGGCGTTGAAGGAAGCCGCCGAGGCGCTGGAACGACGGGTCGCGGAGCGTACGGCGGCGTTGGTGGCGGAGGTCGCCGAACGCCAGAAGGCCGAGGAGGCCCTGCGCCAGTCCCAGAAGATGGAGGCGGTGGGCCAGCTTACCGGCGGCATCGCGCACGACTTCAACAACATGCTTACCGGCATCATCGGTTCGATCGACCTGATGCGCCGGCGTATCGCGAGCGGTCGCTTCGCCGGCCTGGAAGGGTTCATGGACGCGGCCGAGGCCTCCGCCCATCGTGCCGCCGCCCTGACCCATCGGCTGCTGGCCTTTTCGCGCCGGCAGTCGCTGGACCCGCGCGCGATCGATGTCAACGCCCTGGTCGGCTCGCTCGAGGATCTGCTGTCGCGCACGATCGGCGAGCAGGTCGCCCTGCGGGTGCGCCTGGCCGATGACCTGCCGCTGGCCCACGCCGACGCCAACCAGCTCGAGAACGCCCTGCTCAATCTCGCGATCAATGCCCGCGACGCCATGCCGGACGGTGGCCTGCTGACGATCGAGACAGCCAGCATCCGCCCCGACGCGGAGGATGCGGCGTCCGGGCGCAGCGGCGAGCTGTCGGCGGCAGAGGATTATGTCATGATCTCGGTCTCCGATACCGGCTTCGGGATGACCGCGGACGTGCTGGCGCGTGCCTTCGAGCCGTTCTACACCACCAAGCCGCTCGGGCAGGGGACCGGGCTGGGATTGTCGATGATCTATGGTTTCGCCCAGCAGTCCGGCGGCAGCGTGCGTATCCAGAGCAGCCCGGGCGAAGGCAGCGTGGTGCGGCTCTGCCTTCCGGTCGCGGGCGCGGTGCCGCGGCATATCGCCCTGCATCTGGTGGGAGGCAATCCGCTATCTAAAAAGCCCGTGCGCGGTGCGGGCAAGACATCGATCGGTCATGGGCCGCCACTCGAGATCGCGCCGTCGCGCGCCGCCGGCGGGACCGTGCTGGTGGTGGAGGATGATCCGGCGGTGCGTCTGCTGGTGCTCGAGGTCCTGGGCGAGCTCGGCTACGACGCGGTTGAGGCAACCGACGCGCAGACGGCCCTCCCGGTGCTGGATTCCGGGCGGCGGATCGACCTGCTGGTCAGCGATGTCGGGCTACCCGGCATGAATGGCCGTCAGCTCGCGGAGATCGCGCGCCAGAACCGACCGGGGCTGCCCGTCCTGTTCATGACCGGCTATGCCGAGAACGCCACGATCCGCTCGGGCTTCCTGGCCGAGGGGATGCAGATGGTCACCAAGCCGTTTGCACTGGACAAGATGGCCCGGCGCATCCGCGCGATGATCGAGGGTTGAAGCGAGGCCGGTTGATGCAGCGCCCGTCCGCATCAAGAATTGGGTGACGCCCAACGCATAGAGATCATGCGTCGATCGCGGTCTCCCCATACTCCGCCGGAACATGGCCGCCGACACGCGACCGCTTTGGCCGCAGCCGGTCGCACAGGGCCGCCGCCAGCGCGCCCGCCACCATGAGGATTGCCATCGGCGCCGGGCTGGTGCCGCCGATTTCACCCACCACGATGGTGCTGATGGCGCCGATAAAGAACACCGTGGTGCCATAG
This sequence comes from uncultured Acetobacteraceae bacterium, assembly GCA_964242565.1. Classification (GTDB taxonomy): domain Bacteria; phylum Pseudomonadota; class Alphaproteobacteria; order Acetobacterales; family Acetobacteraceae; genus Lichenicoccus. Next base: position 3,082 of record CAXTCT010000324.1, read on the forward strand.
A
>CAXTCT010000325.1:0-3082 GCA_964242565.1 uncultured Acetobacteraceae bacterium
GGTCCGGCCCAGGAAACCGGCGAAGCGCGCTCGCTGAACACCGGGTCGGTCAACAGCGTCAGGCCGGCCAGCCGGATCAGGAAGCTGCTATGGCCGATGAAGGTGACGCTGATCTGTCCCGGCCCGGGCGCCACCCGCGGGTCGCCGGACGGCGCGGGGTCGATGATCCCGGTCGGCCAGGGACTGCGGTTGGCGTTGCGGTCCATGCGCCAGCGTATCAGCGAGACCAGCCGCGAACGGTCCGGGCCTATGGGAGCTTCGTCCCGGACCGCGTGCGGAGGGATCAGCCAGGCCGGATTATGGAAACGCTGGCCGTCGAAATAGCTGGAATCCGTCATGCGGGGGTGTCGGCGCCCTGCCGCATGTCGGTGATCACGCGGGCACCCCTGCTGTAGGTGAGCCACGCCCAGATCCAGTTGACATAGACGACCACCCTGTTGCGCGCGCTGACCAGCAGAAGCAGATGGACGGCGCTCCAGACCACCCAGGCAATGAATCCGGTGAGGCGGATCCAGCCGAAATCCGCCACCGCGGCGGAACGGCCGACCATCGCCAGCTGCCCGAGGTCGCGATAGCGGAACGCGGCCGGCGCGCGGCGGCCGGCCAGCCGGGCGGCGATGACGCCGCCGACATAATGGCCCTGCTGCTTGGCCACCGAGCCGAGGCCGGGCAGATCGCGGCCATCGGCTCCCTTGCAGGCGGCGGCATCGCCGATGACGAAGATCTCGGGATGTCCGGGCAGCGTGCAGTCGGGGCCTACCTCGACCAGGCCGTGGCGCGCCGCCTTCACGCCGAGCCATTTCGCGACCGGTGTCGCTTCGGTGCCGGCCGCCCAGAACACGGTCCGGGAAGCGATCGGCTGGCCGCCGGCGGTCACTCCGTCCGCGCGCACGTCCTCGACCTGGGTTTTCAGCCGCAGCTCGATGCCGAGCGACCGCAGGCGCCCGGCTGCATACTCGGACAGCCGTTCGGGGAAGGAGGCGAGCACGCGCGGGCCGGCGTCGCACAGGATGATGCGGGCATCGGCCGGACGGATGCGGCGGAAGTCGCGGGCGAGCGTGTTGCGTGACAATTCGGCGATGGCGCCGGCGAGCTCGACACCGGTCGGTCCGCCGCCGATCACGACGAAGGTGAGCAGGGCCCGGACCTCGTCGGGATCGGTGGAGGTTTCCGCCTGCTCGAAGGCTTCGAGCAGGCGATTGCGTATGGTGGTGGCTTCGGCAAGCGTCTTGAGGGCGGTGCTGTGCCGCTTCCACTCGTCATGCCCGAACCAGGAATAAACCGAGCCGGTGGCCAGCACGAGGGTGTCGTAGGGCAGGCTGGCGCCGGACTCGAAGTGGACGCGCCGGGCCGGACGGTCGACGCCGGTGAGGTCTTCCATGGCCACGGCCACCTGGCGCCGGCGGCGGAATATCGAGCGGATCGGCAGCGCGATGTCGTTGCCGGCGAGTGCCGCGGTCGCGACCTGATACAGCAAAGGCTGGAACAGATTGTGGTTGGTCCGGTCGACCAGGACGATCTCGGCGTCGCTGCCCCGCAGGGCGCGGGCCGTGTTCATGCCGCCGAAGCCGCCGCCGACGATCACGATACGGTGGGGTTGGCCTGGCGTGGCCGCATGATGGCTATCGGACATCGCGGTGGTTCCTTTGCCCGCAGGCCTCGAGCGCGCGCTGGCTCGCGGGCGCCAGCCACGTGAACGGCCTCGCAACCCGGCAGGTTGCAGAGCAGGTGGCCGGTCGTGTAAGTGACAGGTGACCGAACGGTCATTCCGCGCCCCCATCGCTGCGGGTGCCCTGGCCACCTTCAGGTCCGAGTGCCGGCATCCACCCGGCGTCTGACGAGGACGTAGCATGAAAACCCTCCTCCGTGCCGGCGCGGCGGCTCTGGTCTGCGCGGCAGCCGGCGCTTCACCCGGAACCGCAAGCGCCCAGCGGCCCTCGGGCGCCCCTCCTGTCGTCGGCGTCGGCGCGGTGCGGACACAGGCGGTGACCACGACGAGCCAGTATGTCGGCCGTGTCCAGGCCATCGACAGCGTCGCCCTGGTGGCGCGGGTCACCGCCTTCCTGGACCAGCGCCTGTTCGTCGAGGGTGCCGACGTGAAGAAGGGGCAGCTGCTCTATGTCCTGGAGCAGGCGCCGTTCCAGGCGCAGGTGCTCGCCCAGCAGGGCAATCTTGCCGAGGCGCAGGCCAACGTCACCAATGCCGGGGTCAATTTCCAGCGCCAGAAGGCCCTGCTGAACACGCCGGCGGGACAGAAGCAGGCCTTCGACAACGCCCTGGCCACCGCGCGCGGCAATGCCGGCGTCGTGCTGACCGCGCAGGGCAACCTGCAGGCGGCCCAGATCAACCTGGGCTATACCGAGATCCGCTCGCCGGTCGATGGCCGTATCACCGCGACCTCGGTCAACGAGGGCAACGTGGTCAGCCCGACCAGCGGCACCCTGGCCACCATCGTCACCCAGGACCCGATGTATGTCTCTTTCCCGGTCGCCAGCCGCGACGTGGTGACGCTGCAGAAGAAATATGCCGCCGCGGGAGGCCTCGGGGCCGCGAAGATCGGCCTGCAGCTGACCAACGGCGACAGCTACGACCAGACCGGCAAGCTGGACTATGTCTCGCCGACGGTGTCGGCCAGCACCGACACCATCACGCTCCGCGCGACGGTCCCCAATCCTCAACGCGGTGGCGGCGACCAGGGCGGCGTCAGCAGCCGGCTGCTCGTGAGCGGGGCATTCGTGACGGTGCTGATCTCGGACCCGCATCCGGTCGTCTCGCTGATCGTCCCGCGCGCCGCCGTGCTGTCGGACCAGCAGGGCGACTATGTTTTCGTGCTGGACGCACAGAACCGGGCCCAGCGGACCAACATAAAGCTCGGCGACACCATCGAGGCGAACCAGGTGGTGACCTCCGGCCTCGCCGACGGGCAGAGGATCATCGTCGACGGCATCCAGCGTGTCCATGCCGGGGCCGTGGTCAGGCCCGCTGCTCCCGAGCCGGTGGTGACGGGCTCCGGCCCAGGCCAGGGTCAGGGCCAGGGTCAGGGTGAGGCCCAGGGTCAGGGTCAGGCCCGCGGAGGGCCGCC
>CAXTCT010000326.1:0-3075 GCA_964242565.1 uncultured Acetobacteraceae bacterium
CGCGGCGAGGCCATAGGCGACTGTCTTGCCCGAGCCGGTCTGGGCGGAGACCAGCAGGTCTCGTCCGGCCGTCTCGGGCTTGAGGCAGGCTTCCTGCACGGGAGTGGGATCGGCGTAGCCGCGTGCGGCGAGCGCCTGTTCGAGCGAAGGATGGGTCGGGGGAAAAGGCATGCTGCGCTCTATAAAGCAAAGCCCGTCCAGATTTAAATCATCCCGACGGGCAAAGTCGTCCGCGCGGCCGTTATATTTCCACGCCGGTCCCGGTGCGGCCGATCACCGCGTAGATCGGGTCACGCCAGAGCGTGTCGGCGGGATCGGGCCGGACGTCGCCGGTGTCGATCCGGGTCAGGCCGGCGCGCGACAGGCAGACCGAGACCAGGCGTTGCTGGTCGGGCGCGTCGAGGGCCTGCCAGATCGCCACGGCCTTGGTCGGAAAGCAGCGATGCGAGAAGGTGATGATCAGCGGCGCGCCCGGCCGCAGCACCCGGGCCAGCTCGCGGAACACCGCCACCGGCTTCTGCAGATACTGCACCGACACGCAGAGACAGACCGCATCGAGGCAATGGTCGGCCAGCCTGAGCGAAGGGTCCTGGTTCAGGTCCTGGACGAAATAATCGTCGAGGCGTGGGTTGGCGGCGAGTTCGTCGGCATTCATGCCGTGGCCGATCACCCGTTCGAACGACATCTCTGCGGGCAGATGGCTGACCCAGCTGCTCATCAGGTCGAGAATGACCCCGCCTTCGGGCAACAGGGTACGGTACAGCGCCGTCACCGCCGCGATGGCGCCGTCGTCGATATGGGTGACCAGGCGCGGCTCGGCGTAGAACAGGGCATCGGGCGCCGGATCGGCCTTGTCGAAGGCCCTCGGGTGGAAGCTGTCGAGATCATCCGCCATGCAGGCTCTCTATAACGCTTTATGGGCCGAACCCCGACTAGGCGCTCAGGCAGCCCTGGCGGCATCGAGCCGGGCGTCGATGGCCTCGCGTGCCGCCATCACCGCGGTCTTGAACGACCCGCGCAGGCCGCTGCCGCCGGCTATGCCGGACTCCGACGCGTCTTCATAATGGATGGTCCAACGGCGATGACCATCCTGCTCGGGTCCGATCACATAGGAGACGTCCCGGTAGAGCAGGCTCTGTTCCATGCTGTCCTTTCGAACGCGACATCCGCCAGGATGCCTCGGTTCGCCTGCACATGATGTCAGACCCGGGCGGCGACAACATGACCAACGGTCTGTTTACCAGAGAGCCGGTCCGCACCGGCGTGCCGGACGCCCGACCGAGGAGCGCGGCGAACTTGCAGGCCCGTCGATAAGCTGTCATCCGGGCGGGCTATCGCTTCCTGAAGCAACCGGATCGCCCGATAGATGCCTGCATCGATTGCCGCCCATGGTCCCGCCTTGGTCCAGCCGAGCCGGACGCAGTCCTTCTCCGTCGTGCTGCTCATCGAACTCTGGGAACGGTTCGGCTATTACGGCATGCAGGCCATCCTGCTGCTGTTCATGGTCCAGCAGCTTGGCTTCCGCGACAGCCGGGCCAACCTGCTCTGGGGGGCGTTCGCGGCACTCACCTACGCGGCGCCCGCCATCGGCGGCTGGATCGGCGACCAGGTGCTGGGCTCGCGCCGCACCATGCTGATGGGCGCCGCGACCCTGGCGCTGGGCTATCTGTTCCTGTCCCTGCCGGCCGGCGGCACGCTGCTGACCTACGTGGCCATGGGCACCGTCACCATCGGCAACGGCATGTTCAAATCCAATGCCGCCAACATGGTGCGCCGGATCTACGAGGGCGACGACAGCAAGCTCGATGGCGCCTTCACGATCTATTACATGGCGGTCAATGTCGGCTCGACCGTGTCGCTCCTGCTTTGTCCCTGGCTGAAGGACAGGTATGGCTGGCACGTCGCCTTCGCGACCTGCTTCGTCGGGTTGCTGATCGGGCTGACCAACTACGCCTTCATGCACAAGCGTGTGGACCATATTGGCTCCGCGCCTGACATGCAGCCGCTGCGGCTGGAGCGGCTGGCCATGGTGGTCGCCGGCGTGGTGGTGGCGATCATCGCGGTCTCGTTCGTCCTGCAACATTCCGCCGTCGCGCGGGCCTGCATCTGGCTGGCGGCGGCCTGCGTGGCCGGGATCTGGATATGGACCTTCCGCGAAAGCACCTCCAGCGAGCGGCCCGGGCTGCTGATGATGTATCTGCTGACGCTGGAGGTGATGCTTTTCTTCATCTTCTACCAGCAGATGTCCACCTCGTTGACCCTGTTCGCACTTCGCAACGTCCGTCTCGACTTCAGCCTCGGCGGCATCACCCTGTTCCACTGGTCGGCGGGCCAGTTCCAGGCGCTGAACGCGATCTGGATCATGATCGCAAGTCCACCACTGGCCTGGATCTACAACCGGCTTGGAGCCACCGGGCACGACCTTTCCATAGCCGGCAAGTTCCTGCTCGGCTTCATCTGCGTCGCCGGCGGCTTTCTGGTATGGTGGCTGTGCTGCCGCGACAGCCCCACGCCACTGATCTCGCCCTGGGTCATGGTCTGGGGCTATATGCTGCTTTCGCTGGGCGAACTGCTGATCAGCGGGCTCGGGCTTGCGGTGGCGGCGCGCTATGTCCCGGCAAGGATCAGCGGCTTCATGATGGGCTCGCTGTTCCTAGCGATCGGCGTCTCATTCTATCTCGGCAGCATGGTCGCCAACCTCGCGGCCTTGCCCGATATGGCCGGCAACGATCCCGCCCAAAGCCTCGCGCTGTACACGAACCTGTTCTTCCGCCTGTTCCTGCTGGCCTGCGGCGGCACTCTGCTGTTCGCGCTGCTGCTGCCGCTGACCCGCCGGCTCGACGCGGCGCATCAGCGCGGTGTGCGCCGCGCGCTCAGCACATAGAGCAATCCGGCGCCGAAGAAGCCGACATAATAACCGATATCCGCGCCTCCGAGCAGGCGCGCGACCGGGCCGGTATAGAGGTCGCTGACCGAGAACAGGGCGATGGTCAGCATGGCGGTGACGAGGAAGATGGTCGCGGCCCCGGTCCAGCCGGGCGGCACCGGGCGTGGCCGGCTGCCGACCAGATACCA
>CAXTCT010000327.1:0-3075 GCA_964242565.1 uncultured Acetobacteraceae bacterium
CATTGCTGCCGCCTGAAGCGGCGGCGCGCGAGCGGGCTGCGGCGCAGGCGCGCGGCGCGTGCCTCGGGCTCGAACAGATGAACGGTTGCCTGCGGAAAATCGTCCAGGCCACCGGCATGATCGAAATCGAGATGGGTCAGGACAACATGACGCACGTCCTCCGGCTTCAGGCCGAGGCGACGGATCTGGGCGACCGCGGTCTCCCGCGGGTCGTATCGGATATTGTTCAGCCCGCGGAAGAAGCCGGCGATGCGCCGGCCGGGATCGCGGATGTCGCGCGTCCCGAGGCCGGTATCGACCAGCACCAGCTCGTTGCCCGCTTCGATCAGCAGGCATTGGCAGGTCAGCCGTGATGGCCCGTAGCCGGGCGTGCGCCCGTCGAACAGGTGGCCGCCATAGGGGCATTGCGTGCCGCAATTGATGTGATGTACGCGCATGCGAAGGCGACGCCCGACGAGCATCCCGGTTGCGGGGCGTCGCTTCACTAATCCAGGAAGCCGCTATCCGAGATCGCGCCTGACCTCGGGCGAACGGAGCAGGGCGTCCATTTCCATCGCATAGTCGATCGCCGTGTCCGGCTCGAACTGGATCTCGGGCACGCTGCGCAGGCGCAGTTCGCCGGAGGCCAGCGAACGCAGGAAGGGCGCCGCCCGCCTCAACGCCGGCAGCACCGCGCCGATGTCGCTGCGGCCCAGCCGGGTGACGAAGGCGGTGGCCTTCTTGAGGTCGGGGCTGACACGCACCTCGGTCACCGTGATCGCAATCCCGGCAAGTTCGGGATCGCGGAACTCGGTGCGGGTGAACAGGCCGGCGAGCACGTGCCGGATCTCCTCGCCCACCCGAAGCTGCCGCTGGGTGGGGCCGGTCGCGGCATGACGCGTGCCGGCCGGTCCCTTGAGCTCGGTCCTGCCGCGGGCCGCCTTGCTCAAGCCGGGACCAGCTCCATCTCGTAGCACTCGACCACATCGCCCTCCCTCAGGTCGTTATAACCTGCGAAGGACAGGCCGCACTCGTAGCCGCGCGCCACTTCGCGGACATCGTCCTTGAAGCGCTTGAGCTGGCTGAGATCGCCCTGGTGGATGACCACGTTGTCGCGCAGCAGGCGCACCCCGCAGCCGCGCTTGACCACGCCCTCGGTGATGTAGCAGCCCGCCACCTTGCCGGTCTTGGTGATGTCGAACACGCGACGGACCTCGGCATAGCCGAGGAACTTCTCGCGATGCTTCGGCGCGATCTTGCCACGCACCAGTTGCTCGATATCGTCCGATACCTGATAGATGATTGAATAATAGCGGATATCGACACCGTCACGCGTCGCCAACTCCCGCGCCTGGGTGGTGGCACGCACGTTGAACGCGACGATCACCGCGTCCGATGCCTTGGCCAGCTGGATGTCGCTTTCCGTGATCTGACCGACACCGGCGATCAGCACGCGTACCTTGACCTCCTCATGCTCGAGCTTGAGCACCGTGGCCTGGATCGCCTCGGCCGAACCCTGCACGTCGGCCTTGATCAGGACGGCGACCTCTTTCTGGGCGCCGGCCTGGATACGCGCCAGCATCTGGTCCAGCGTCCCGCGTGCCGCCACGTGGCCGGCCGCCTGCCTGTCCTTGATGCGACGCTGACGGAACTCCGAGATCTCCTTGGCGCGAGCCTCGCTGTCGACCACCACGAAAGGCTCGCCCGCGCCGGGAACACCGGCCAGGCCGAGAACTTCGGCCGGAGACGAAGGACCCGCGTTCCTGACCGGGCGGTTCTTGTCGTCGAGCATGGCGCGCACGCGGCCCCATTCGGCGCCGGCGACGATGATGTCGCCCTGCCTCAGGCAGCCCTTCTGGATCAGCACGGTCGCGACCGGACCACGCCCACGATCGAGGCGGCTCTCGATCACGGTGCCTTCCGCCGCGCGGGCGGCATTGGCGCGCAGGTCGAGGATCTCGGCCTGCAGCAGGATCGCCTCCTCGAGCTTGTCGAGGCCGGTCCGCTTGAGGGCGGAGACCTCGACATCCTGGGTCTCGCCGCCCATCGCCTCGACCACGATGTCGTGGCTGAGCAGTTCCTGGCGGACACGATCGGGATTGGCGCCCGGCTTGTCCATCTTGTTGATCGCCACGATGAGCGGCGCGTTCGCCGCCTTGGCGTGGCGGATCGCCTCGATCGTCTGCGGCATGACGCCGTCGTCGGCGGCCACCACCAGCACCACCACGTCGGTCACCGAGGCGCCGCGGGCACGCATCGAGGTGAAGGCCTCGTGACCGGGGGTGTCGATGAAGGTGATGCGGTTGCCGCTCGCCAGTTCGACCTGGTAGGCGCCGATATGCTGGGTGATGCCGCCCGCCTCGTCGCCGGCCACGTCGGTCGCACGCAGCGCGTCGAGCAGCGAGGTCTTGCCGTGATCGACATGGCCCATGATGGTGACCACAGGCGGGCGCGGCGTGAGGTCGATATCCTCGTCGATCTCGCCCTCGATGCCGATCTCGACATCGCTTTCCGACACGCGGCGCACGCGATGGCCGAATTCCTGCACCACCAGCTCGGCGGTGTCGGCATCAAGCGACTGGGTGACGTTGGCCATCACGCCCATCTTCATGAGCGACTTGATGACGTCGGCGGCGCGGGTCGCCATGCGGTTGGCGAGTTCCTGGACGCTGATAGTTTCCGGCAGGATCACGTCGCGCACGACGCGGACCTGGTCGGCGCGCAGCCGCTCGAGCTCCGCCTGGCGGCGCTCACGGTCACGCTGGCGGCGCACGGAGGCGAGCGAACGGGTCTTCTCGTCCTCACCCTCGATCGCGGCCTGGACATCGACACGCCCGGTGGCACGGCGATCGCCGATCTTCTTGGGCGCCACCACCGGCGCCTTGCGCGCAGGCAGCGCCGTTCCGGGACGGCGGGCCACGCCGAAACGGCGGCTCTCGTCATCCTCGGGACGGTTCGCCTTCAGGCGCAGCGTCTCATTGGCCGCCGTGGTCGTGGCAGCGGCGGGCTGACCCGCGTTCCTGTTCACCGACGCCGGCACCGGCGCCATGGTGGCACGCTCGGCCAGGGGCCGCAGCGCCTCGCTTGCTCCGCGCG
>CAXTCT010000328.1:0-3071 GCA_964242565.1 uncultured Acetobacteraceae bacterium
TCCGGCTCCAGCCCCAGGCGGGCGGCGACGAATTCCTCCACCCTGGGATCGACATGGGCAAACGTGCCGAAGGCGCCGCTGACCGCGCAGGTCGCGATCTCCGCCCGCGCGGCCAGCAGACGGGCGCGGCCGCGGGCGAACTCCGCGTAGTGACCCGCGAGCTTCAGGCCGAAGCTGGTCGGCTCGGCATGGATCGCGTGGCTGCGGCCGATGGTCAGGGTGAATTTATGCTCGAACGCCCTGCGTTTCAGCGCCGCCAGCACCGCATCGACATCCTCGATCAGCAGGTCGGCGGCCTGCGTGAGCTGCACCGAAAGACAGGTGTCGAGCACGTCGCTGCTGGTCATGCCCTGATGCACATAGCGGCTTTCCGGGCCGACCTTCCCGGCAAGCCAGGTCAGGAAGGCGATGACGTCGTGGCGGGTCTCGGCTTCGATCGCATCGATGCTTGCCAGGTCCGCGTCCGAGAACGCGGCCATGGCGGCATCCCCTTTCTCGCGGATTACCCTGGCCGCTTCAGGCGGAACGTCGCCATGCAGGGACATGCCTTCGGCGGCCAGCGCCTCGATCTCGAACCAGATCCGGTAGCGGTTGGCCGGGGCCCAGATCCGGGCCATCGCGGGACGGGTGTAGCGCGGGATCATCCGATGTTCTCCTGAGGCAAGGGGCTTTGCCTCTTGACCCCGTCAAAGGCAAGCCTTTGAAGTCGGACATTCCATGATCATCCCTCCGCATCTCACGGCCGAGCTTGCCGCCCTGGCGCAGGTTCTGTTGATCGATCTTACCCTTGCGGGCGACAATGCCGTCGTCGTCGGGCTGGCGGTGATCAACCTGCCGGCGCGCGAACGGCGCCTCGCCATCCTGTTCGGGATCATCGCCGCCACCCTGATCCGCGTGGCGCTGGCGACCGTCGCGTTGCAGCTGCTCGCCATCATCGGCCTGACCCTCGCCGGCGGCCTGCTTCTGCTCTGGGTGTGCTGGCGCATGTATCGCGAGCTGCGCGCCCGGCAGCACCTCGGCAAAGACGATGCGGTATCCGGGATCGAGAAGCCCCTGGCCCCCGGCGACATGCGCCGGGCGATGCTGCGCATCGTGCTGGCGGACCTGTCGATGAGCCTCGACAACATCCTCGCGGTCGCCGGCGCCGCGGGCCAGCATCTCTGGGTGCTGATCACCGGCCTTACCGTCTCGGTGCTGCTGATGGGCGCCGCCGCCGCTCTGGTGGCGCGCCTGCTCGAACGCTACCGCTGGATCGCCTGGCTCGGATTGCTGGTGGTGCTGGGCGTGTCGATCGAGCTGATCTTCAAGGGCAGCCACCAGGTCCTGCGGCAGAGCGGGATCACCGGGTAAAAGCCCCGCACTTCATTCGCCGATCGCCGCGGCCCCCGGATGGCGCCGGTCGATGCCGCCATACACCCGGTCGCCGCCGGTCGCGGCCACACCCAGGGCGGGACCGCCGACCAGGATGCCCTGGGCCGAACCCCAGGGCTCATGCGGCCTGAAATGATAGCCCTCGCCGGTCAGCGTCTTCGTCACATCCGGCGCCAGGGCCCCGGGCTCGGCCCAGACCGGTTCGGGCATCCACTGCTCGTGGATCCGGCCATCGTCGATCGCCTGCTGGATGCTGTGGCCGTAATCGACCACGCCAAGGATCGCGGACAAGGTGATGGTCGGGATCAGCGAGCCGCCCGGCGAGCCGATCACCATCACCACCTTGCCACGGCGCGACAGGATCGTCGGCGACATCGACGACAGCGGCGCCTTGCCCGGCTGCACCGCGTTGGCCTTGCTGCCGACCAGCCCGAACATGTTGGCGACACCGGGCTTGGTGGCGAAATCATCCATCTCGTCATTCATCATGATGCCGGTGCCGGAAGCCATCACCTGCGCCCCGAACCATCCATTCAGCGTATAGGTCACCGCCACCGCCCGGCCGTCCTTGTCGATGATCGAATAATGCGTGGTTTCCTGCCTCTCCTCCTGGGCATGCGCCTGGGCGACGGCCGGAAGCGGCGCCAGTTGCGCCGATGCCAGCGCGTGGTCCGTGGGCGTCGCGCGGCGGACTTCGGCGGCATAGCGGGGATCGATCAGGGCGCCGACCGCGTCCTTGACGAAGGCCGGGTCGCCCAGCCCCTGGCGGTCGGCATAGGCGCGGCGCATCGCCTCGATCTCGTGCTGGGTGGCCGCAACGCTATGGAAGCCCAAGGCGCGCATGTCGTAGCCGGACAGGATGCCCAGCATCTCGCACAACGCAACGCCCCCGCCCGAGGGCGGCGGCGCGGTGTCGACATGCAGGCCGCGATAGCCGCAGGTGAGCGGCCGGAGTTGACGCGCCTTGTAGGAGGAGAAATCGCGCAGCGAGAGAATGCCGCCGCCCTTGCGGCTCGCCTCCACGATCGCCCGGGCGATCGGCCCGTCATAGAAGGCCCGCGCCCCGCCCGTGCTGATGGCTTCCAGGCTGCGCGCGAGATCGGCCTGGACGAGGCGGTCGCCAACCTCGAACGGCGTGCCGTCGGGACGCAGGAAGACCCGCGACGCGGCCGGATCGGCCTTGAAGCCGGCCGTGCTGGTATGCAGGAGGGCGACATCGTTGTCGCCCAGGATGAAGCCGTCCCGGGCAAGTGCGATCGCCGGCGCCATCACGCGCGCGCGCGGCAGGCTGCCATAGTCATGCAGCACGTTTTCCATTCCGGCGACGGTGCCCGGAACCGCGACCGCCTTCCAGCCGCGCAGCGAGAGCCCGGGGATGACCTGGCCCTTGGCGTCCTGGAACATCGTCTCGGTCGCGGCCAACGGCGCGCGTTCCCGGAAATCGATGAACACGGCATGGCCGCCGGGCAGCCGCAGGGTCATGAAACCGCCGCCGCCGATATTGCCGGCCGCGGGATAGACCACGGCCAGCGCGTAGGCCACAGCCACCGCGGCATCGACCGCGTTGCCGCCCCCGGCCAGGATCCGCGCCCCGACCTGCGAGGCCAGCGCCTGGGCCGTCACCACCATGCCGTGCGGCGCGCCGACCGGGGCGTTCGCGCGCGCCGCCTGCCCGGCCCCGGCGAAGGCCAGCGGATCGG
>CAXTCT010000329.1:0-3037 GCA_964242565.1 uncultured Acetobacteraceae bacterium
GCGGGGAGCAGCATCCCGGCCGGGGATGCCGCGTCCGGCAATTCGTCCATCGCGCGCGAGACGAACAACACGTCGCTCTGCAGTCGCCGCGACATCGGCACCAGCCGCACCAGCAGCGGGTCGGATTGCTCCAATGCCCCTACATGCTCGCGCCTGGCTTCGGTCACCGCCTCGGCCAGCAGCCGCAGGGCGGAGGAGGCGGACTCCGCCAGAAGATCGCGCGACAGGGCGGCGCCGGTGCCGGACAGCACCTCCAGCAGCAGCTTGCGCAGCGCGTCCAGCATGTTCGAGGCCGCGGCGAAAGCGTCCGGCCGGGCGCGCGAGCGGAATACCAGGTAGGAGACCACGAGCGAGACGCCGGCGCCGATCAGGATCGCGACCACGCGGTCGAACGGCCGCTCGAACGGGCCGCCCGGAGAAGGAAACAGGAACACCACCACCAGCGTGACGCAGGTCAGCCGCAAGGTCGGCCTGGCCGCGGCGAGCAGGGCCAGCGGAGCCAGCATCAGCACGAACACCGGCAATTTGGGCAAACCGAGCAGGGTCAGCCCGATCGCCACCGTGCCCGCGCCGGCGCCGATCAGCGTGCCGACGATCTGGTCACGACCCGCCGTCCAGGTGCCGGTGACGCTGTTCGAGGTCACGATTGCCGCCGTGATCAGCGCCCAGCCGGCCTCGTTCAACCCGCACAGAACCGCGACCCAGCCGGACAGGAACATCGAGATCAGCGTGCGCGCCGCCTGACGCAGCCACGCGCGATGCTCGCGCGAGAGGATCGCCAAACCGGTGGTCCCGCAATTCCGGGCGGTCAGTCCCGCCGCCTTATTCGGGGTCCTCGTCACCCTGGCCGGAGATCGCCAGCGGCACCCAGCGATTGCCTTCGCCGTTCTGGACCAGCATCAGCACGGAGCCGCGCTTGGCCTTTTTGGCCTGGGCGATGCGCTCCTGCATCTGCGCGGGCGTCGAGACCTCCTGCTGGTTCACCTCGGTCACGACATCGCCCGGCTTCAACCCGCGCGCCGCGGCACGGCCGTTCGGGCTGACATCGGTGATCACGAGGCCCTTCTGGCCGTCGGGAAGCTGGTATTTCTGGCGCAAGGCGTCGGTGATGGCCGCGACCTTCATGCCCATTTCGGCCAGCGCCACCGGAGCCGCGGCGGCCGGCAGCCTGGGTGCCGGCTTGCCTGCCTGCCTGGGCTGATCCTCGGGGAAGTCGCCGATCGGGATCGTCAGCATCTGCCGCTTGCCGTCGCGCCAGATCGCGAACTGGCCGGCTTCGCCCACCGGCGTCTCGGCGACGCGTCGCGGCAGGCTGCGCCCGTCCACGTCCTGGCCATCAAGCTGGAGGATCACGTCGCCGGTGCGCAGTCCGGCTTTCTGCGCCGGACCCTTCGGCTCGATGCCGGCGATCAGCGCGCCATGCGCCGGCTTCAGGCCGAGGCTGTCGGCGATGTCGGGGGTCACGTCCTGGATGCGCACGCCGATCCAGCCGCGCTTGGCGCGGCCGAACTGGCGCAACTGCGCGATCACCAGCCTGGCCTCGTCCGCGGGAATGGCGAAACCGATGCCGATCGAGCCGCCGGAGGGCGAATAGATGGCCGTGTTGATGCCGATCACCTGGCCGTCCATGTTGAACAGCGGGCCGCCCGAGTTGCCCTTGTTGATCGGCGCGTCGGTCTGGATGAAGTCGTCGTACGGACCCTGCTGGATGTCGCGCCCGCGCGAGCTGACAATGCCCGCGGTGACCGTGCCGGACAGGCCGAACGGGTTGCCGATCGCCAGTACCCAGTCGCCGACACGGGATTTGTCGCTGTCGCCGAAGCTGACCGAGGGCAGCTTGCGGTCGGTATGGACCTGCAGCACGGCAAGATCGGTGCGGTCGTCATGGCCGATCAGGCGCGCCTTGAGCACCGTGTTGTCCTGCAGCGTGACGGTGATCTCCTCGGCTCCGTTGATCACGTGGTTGTTGGTCACGATGATGCCGGAGGGGTCGATGATGAAGCCGGACCCGAGCGCCTGCATCTTGCGCGGCGGCGCGTTGGGTTCCGCGCCCTCATGCTCGCGGTTCATGAAATCGTGGAAGAATTTCTCGAACGGTGAGCCGGGCGGAAAGGCCGGCATGCCGGGAGGGGTACCCCCCTGGCCTCCACCCTGGTCGTCGTTATCCTCCCCGTCCGGCTGGTCGGCCGCGACGGTTTCGGTCGACGAGATATTCACCACCGCCGGCAGCAGCGAGGCGGCGAGGTCGGCGAAGCTGTCCGGGGCGCCGCGCGCGGTGGCGGCCATCGGCTGGACAAGCAGCAACGCGGCGAAGGATGCGGCCAGCAGGCGCGTACGGGAGGATGCAGAAGGCATGGCGAAGGGTGATCCTTGATCGTCACGGCCAACCGGCCGCCGCGGTTGGTCCAGAACTAACCGCAAGCTCGGGCAGCAGCCAGCCAGACAATGCGCGTCCAAGCAAGTCATAGCCGTGATCGCCCATATGCAGCCCATCCGGCGAGAGGGTGTCCCGGCCCATGCCCGGCATCTCGCACCAGCCCTGCATCAGGCGGTAGCGCGGAAACACCGCGACGCCGAGCCCCTCGCCGATCCGGTGCAGGCTGGTCAGGAAAGGCGGGAATTGCGGGCATTCCTCCAGCGCCCGACAGAATTGCTGGTCGATCAGGACGATGTCCGCCCCGGTTTCGGCGCGCAGGCGGCCCAGATCCGCGCGGGTCAACTGCTCGAACCGGTCGAGCGGCACGTCCTGCAGCGGATCGTTGGATCCGGTCTGGAACAGCACGAGGTCGGGCGCGTCGGCGATGACGCTGTCGAGGCGGTCATGCAGGTCGACGGCATTGTTGCCGCCGATGCCGCGGTTGCTGAGCGTGATCTCCGGGAGCCGCTCCAGCATCCCCCGGCGCATGACGGCGGCGTAGCTCGCATCCGGCGAGGAGGCCCCGATCCCCTCGGTGGTCGAGGAGCCGAACACGGTGACGCGCAAGGCGGGCGCATGGGCCACGAGCGCCCGCCGGCAGCGCGGCAGCGCCAGGGTGGG
>CAXTCT010000330.1:0-3030 GCA_964242565.1 uncultured Acetobacteraceae bacterium
CGCCGTGGTCGCGACCAGGTCGTAGACGCAGACGAGTTCCGCCGCCGGATGACGGGCAAGGTTGCCGGCATGCATGCGGCCGATGCGACCACAGCCGAGCAGGGCGAAGCCGACCATGCGATTTGTCCCGATTGCTGGCGTGGAAATTTTCCGCTGGCCACGCTAATATGGAATTTATATTCCATCGGCGGGAGAGGTTGTCAACGATGTCGCACGGGATGGTCGGACCGGATGACGAACCTGGCGGCGGAGACAGCCCGCGCGACTTCAAGAGCCTGCGCGCGCTGATCGTGGCCCGTCGCGACCTGATGCCGAAGCGGCTGGTTCAGGTGGCCGATTTCGCGGTGGACCATCCCCAGGAGATCGCCTTCGGCCGCGTGGCGGACCTGGCGTCGCAGGCGGGCGTGCAGCCCTCGACGCTGGTGCGCTTCGCCCAGACCCTCGGCTATTCCGGCTTTTCCGACCTGCAGGCGGTGTTTCGTGCCCATGCCCGTCAGCGCTGGCCGGATTACCGCGAGCGGCTTGAAAGCCTGCATGAGCAGGCCGGGGAGAATGCCGATCCCGCCGCCCTGCTGCACGGCTTCCTGCACGCCGCCCGGGTGTCGATCGACCATCTGGAACAAACCATCGACCGGGAGGCGCTGGGTGCGGCGGTCGAGCTGCTGGCCGGCGCGCGCTCGATCTGCCTGCTGGGCACGCGGCGGGTCTATCCGGTGGCGGTCTATCTTGCCTATGCGCTCGGCAAGCTCGGTGCGCGCTGCGAGATCGCCGACCATGCCGGCGGGTTGTCGCAGCGCCAGGTCGAGCTGCTCGACCTCGGCGACGCCGTGCTGGCGGTGAGCTTCACGCCCTATGCCGGCGAGACGCTCGAGCTTGCGCAGCTGGCGGCGCGCCGGGGCGTGCCGGTCGTGGCGATCACAGATTCGCCCTTCTCGCCGCTGGCCCAGATCGCCCGGGTGTGGATGGAGGTGGCCGAGACCGACCTCAGCGGCTTCCGTTCGCTGTCGGCGACCCTGGCCCTGTCGACGGCCTTGTGCGTGGCCTTGGTCGAAAGGAGGGCGGCGTCATGAGGCCGGAACTGGGTATCGGGCTGGTCGGCAGCGGCTTCATGGGCCGGGCGCATGCCCTGGCGTTCCGCGCCGTGGACGGCCTGTTCGGCCTGAAGGCGCGGCCGCGGCTGGAATTGCTGGCGGATCGCTCGGAGGCGGAAGCGCGCCAGGCCGCGTCGGCGCTGGGGTTTGCCCGCGCCACATCGGACTGGCGGGCGCTGGTCGGCGATCCGGCGGTGGACATCGTGGCCATCGCCACGCCGAATTCGCTGCATGCGCCGATCGCGCTCGCGGCCATCGCTTGCGGCAGGCATGTCTATTGCGAGAAGCCGCTGGCGGCGACGCTGGTGGATGCCGCCGCCATGACCGAGGCGGCGCGCCGGGCAGGCGTGGTCACGCTGGTCGGCTTCAACTATCTGCGCAATCCGATGATCGTGACCGCGCGCGAGATCGTGCGCAGCGGCGAGATCGGCCGCGTCACCGGCTTTCGCGGCATCCATGCCGAGGGCTTCATGGCCGATCCGGAGGCGATTTTTTCCTGGCGCTGCGATCCGGCCGAGGATGGCGGCGCGCTGGCCGACATCGGCAGCCATATCATCGCCATGACCCGTTTCCTGCTGGGTGAGGTGGAAGCGGTATGCGCGCGGCTCGACACGATCCACACCAAGCGTCCCGGTGCGGACGGGACGCCCAGGGCGGTCCGCGTCGACGACCAGGCGGCCATGCTGCTGCGCTTGCGCGACCATCCCTTCACCGCCAGCCTTTCCACCAGCTGGCTGGCCAGCGGCCGGGAGATGCAGCTCGGCTTCGAGTTGACCGGCACCAAGGGCGCCATCGCCTTCAACCAGGAACGCCTCAACGAGCTGCGGCTGTATCGCGCGGGACACCATCCGGGACGGGGCGGCTTCACCGTCATCAATGCCGGGCCGGAGCATGGCGATTATGCCGCCTTCTGTCCCGCGCCGGGCCATCAGCTCGGCTTCAACGACCTCAAGGCCATCGAGGTGAAGCGGCTGATCGACGCGGTCTGCGGCGAGGTCGCG
This sequence comes from uncultured Acetobacteraceae bacterium, assembly GCA_964242565.1. Classification (GTDB taxonomy): domain Bacteria; phylum Pseudomonadota; class Alphaproteobacteria; order Acetobacterales; family Acetobacteraceae; genus Lichenicoccus. The sequence continues at coordinate 2,093 of CAXTCT010000330.1, forward strand.
AGCGACATGGATTTCGGCGCGGCGCTGGCGGTGGCCATGGTGGTGGAGGCGGCGCGGCGCTCGTCGGCCGAAGGCCGCTGGGTGGACGTCTCGGTCGGATAACCACCAGACGCGGGGTGACCCAATGATTTTGTGCATCGCACAATCTGCTTGCAAAAGCCGATGGACCGGACATATATTGCGCTGCACAATTTTTTTGGAACGAGTTTACTTCGATGACAGATCTTCGCGTTGATACCCATGCTCATGCCATGGCGTCGTTCGGCACGCCGACCAGTTTCGGCGAATTATTCCGCTCTATCGGCACCCGCTACCGCGCCTTTCGCAGCCTGTCGGCCGAGCAGGTCCGCATTCGCCGCGAGCTGGAAAGCTATACCGATCGCCAGCTGAGCGACCTCGGCTTCAGCCGTCTCGACATCCCTTCGGTTGCAGCCGGCCACTTCGTCCGCTGATCCGGCCGTTTCCTTACGGCTAGCACCGAAAGGGAACCCACGTTCTATATTGACCGCCTTATGGAATGGTATAGTGATGGCCCCTTGATAAGGGGAGGTCGCCATGGACCCGGCGATGCTGGATGTCGTTACGATCGGACGTTCATCCGTTGATCTCTACGGCCAGCAGGTCGGCACGCGCCTGGAAGACATGGCGAGCTTCAGCAAGGCCGTCGGCGGCTGTCCGGCCAACATCGCCATCGGCACCGCGCGCCTGGGATTGCGCTCGGGCCTGATCACCCGTGTCGGGGACGAGCAGTTCGGCCGCTTCCTGCGCGAGCAGCTGCTGCGCGAAGGGGTCGACACCGCCGGCGTGCATACCGATCCGCAGCGTCTGACGGCACTCGCCTTCGTCGGCGTCCGCGACAGCCATAGCTTTCCGCTGCTCTTCTACCGCGCCGATTGCGCCGACGCGGCACTGGACGAAAGCGACATCGACGAGGCGTT
>CAXTCT010000331.1:0-3027 GCA_964242565.1 uncultured Acetobacteraceae bacterium
ATCTACGGGACGCGCCGGGCGCCGATCAGCCCGGAGCGCTCCATGCGCCTGCGCGACTCGGCGATGCCGTCGGCCACCGCGATCGCCGCCTCGAGGGCGCGGATGCCGGCCTGCGCGTCCACCATCACCGGGGCGCCGTCCAGGCAGGACGCGATGAAGGCGGCATGTTCGGCGGCCAGGGTGTCATGCTCCTGCCACGACACCACCTCGCGGCGGAAACCGCCGGTGCCGGGCAGCTTCATGCCCCGTTCGCGGCCGATCATGGTGAGCTCGCGGGCGACGAAATCGGCGGAAAGATAGCCCTCCTCGGAGAATAGCCGCATGCGCCGCTCGGTCTTGAGCGAGATCCGGCTGGCGGTGACGGTCGCCACACAGCCATTGGCGAAGCGCACGCGGGCGTTGGCGATATCCTCATGCTCGCTGCTGACGGCGCTGCCGAGCGCGTCGACGCTTTCGATCGGGCTGTCGACGATCGCCAGCACTAGGTCGAGGTCATGGATCATCAGGTCGAGAATGACCGACACATCCGTGCCGCGCGGCTTGAACGGGGCGAGCCGGGTCGCCTCGATGTAGAGCGGCCGGGTGATGCGCGCGGTGATCGCCTCGTGCTCGGCGGAGAAGCGCAGCAGGTGGCCGACCTGCAGGACCCGCCCGGCCTCGTCGGCGAGCACGGCAAGCCAGCGTGCCTGCTCGAGGTTGGAGGCGATCGGCTTCTCGATCAGCACATGGAGACCGGCGCGCAGGGCGGCCTCGGCGAGCGGAAAATGCGCCTCCGCCGGCGCCGCGATGATCAGCGCATCGCAGGCATCGAGCAGGGCTGCAAGGTCGAGCACCGGCGCAGGGCCCGCTTCGGCCGCCACCAATGCCGCGCGTGCCTGGTCGGGGTCGTGGATGCCGGCCAGTATCGCCCGCGGCGAGGCCGCGACCTTGAGGGCATGGAAGCGGCCGAAATATCCGGCCCCGGCTATGCCGATGCGGAGCTGCGAGCCATCGCGGTCGATTTGCTGTTTTCGGCCGAACCTTCCAAGTGCCATACACGCTCCCGCCCAAGACTGCCTCGCCCCGGAACCGCCTGGTCCAGAGCCGCCCTTGGGTCCCTCCTGGGTAGCAGGAGAAGTTGCATCCGGAGAAGCACGTCGTCATGTTCCACGCCGGTCACGGAGCTTCAACCCCGACATGATGTACTACAGCCGTGCCAAGACGGCCTTGGTCCTGGGCGTCTGCGCGCTCGGCCTGCTGCTTTGCGTGCCGAATTTCATGGCCGCGCCGAGCCTCGCCATGCCCTGGCGGCAGATCCATTTGGGCCTGGACCTGCGCGGCGGCTCCTACCTGCTGCTGCAGGTCGACGTGCCGACGATCACGCGCGAGCGGCTGGAAGGACTGACCGACCAGATCCGCCAGAGGCTGCTCGCCGAACAGCTCGGCTACCGCAACCTCGCCGTCGATGCCGCCGGACGCCGCGTGACCTTCATTCCCCGCGACGCCTCCGAACGCGCCCGCGACCTCTCGGTGCTGCGCGGACTGCCGATGACCACGCCGGGAGAATTCGCGGTGGCCGACCAGCCCGACGGCGCCATCGCGGTGACGCTGTCGGAGCTCGCCTTGCGCAACCGCGCGCGTGACGCGGTCACCCAGTCGATCGAGATCGTGCGGCGGCGCATCGATGCGACCGGCGCCATCGATCCCGAGATCGCGCGCCAGGGCAATGACCGCATCGTCGTGCAGTTGCCGGGCATCAGCGATCCCGAACGGGTAAAGAAGCTGCTCGGCACCACCGCGAAGATGACCTTCCACCTGGTCGACGAGAACACCAACGGCAACGGGTTGCCGCCGCCAGGGGTCGACATCCTGCCGATGCAGCAGGAACCCGGCCAGAACGCGCCCGAGCAGAGGCTCGGGGTGCTGCACCATGTCGATGTCGACGGGGACGAGCTGACCGACGCCGCCGCCGGGCTGGACAACCAGAGCGGCCAATGGACCGTCGATTTCACCTTCGACAGCGCGGGTGCGCGCGCGTTCGGCGACGTCACGCGCGCCAATGTCGGGCGCCGGCTGGCCATCGTGCTCGACCGCAAGATCATCAGCGCGCCGGTGATCCAGAGCGTGATCGCCGGCGGCAGGGGTCAGATCACCGGCAGCTTCACCGCGCAGCAGGCCACCGACCTCGCCCTGCTGCTGCGCGCGGGCGCGCTTCCGGCACCCCTTGCCGTCATCGAGGAGCGATCGATCGGGCCCTCGCTGGGTGCGGATTCGATCCGTGCCGGCGCCATCAGCCTGGCGGTCGGCTTCGTGCTGGTGATCGCCTTCATGGGGCTGTTCTATGGGCTGTTCGGCTGGTACGCCAATATCGCCCTGCTGGCCAACCTGGTGCTGATCCTGGCGATCCTGTCGCTGTTCCAGGCGACGCTGACGCTGCCCGGCATGGCCGGCATGCTGCTCACCCTGGGCATGGCGGTCGACGCCAACATCCTGATCAACGAGCGCATACGCGAGGAGGTCAAGCGCGGCAGGACGCCGCTGGCCGCGATGCAGGCCGGCTTCGAGCGCGCCACCGGCACCATCCTGGACAGCAATGCCACCGCCCTGCTGGCCCACGTGATGCTGTTCGTGTTCGGCACCGGCCCCGTGCGCGGCTTCGCGCTCACCATCACCATCGGCATCCTCACCACCCTGTTCACGACGCTGCTGCTGTCGCGCATGCTGATGGTGCGCTGGTATGCCGTCACACGCCCTTCGTTCCTGCCGGTCTGAAACCATTGCCGGCACCCCTCGAATGCCGCTGCTTTTCATAGGCCATTGATGTCCACGCATCCCATGCTCCGCCCCCGGCTCCGCTTCGTGCGTGACGGCACCCGGATCAACTTCATGCGCGGCCGGCGCATCGGCCTCGCCACCTCGGCCTTCCTCTCGCTCGCCTCGCTGGGATTGTTCTTCTATCCGGGGCTGTCGCTCGGCATCGACTTCAAGGGCGGCATCGTGGTCGAGGCACGCACGCCGGCCGCGGCCAACTTCGATGCGATCCGTGCG
>CAXTCT010000332.1:0-3010 GCA_964242565.1 uncultured Acetobacteraceae bacterium
AGCTATGGCGTCGGGGTTGTCACTCTGCGAGATTGGTACCGGCGGGGGGTGACGGATAGTATTTGGCGGGGGGGGAAAGCCATATCCAGCAGCGGGTTGAGCAGGCGGGGCGGGAGAGAAGACGGGGGGGATTGGGGGGGATGGAGGGGCGGGCGGGGGGGCCGGCGGGGGAGATGGGGGCCGCGCCTGCGGCGTCGTCACCGAGGCCGGCGAGCGCATCGCCTGCTCGTCCGTCATTTCCAACATGGACAGCGTGCGCACCTACCGCGAACTGATCGGTGGCGCGACCGGCCGGCGCTTCACCCGTCGCAAACGCGAGCCGGCCTGTTCGGGCGTGGTGTTCTATCTCGGGCTGGACCGGGCCTACCCGCATCTGGCGCATCATGATTTCGTGTTCTCCCGCGATGCCAGGGAGGAATTCGATTTCATCTATCAAAAGGGCGAGCCGGCGCCGGACCCGACCTGCTATGTCGCAGCCCCGGGCAGGACCGAGCCCGGCGTGGCGCCCCCCGGCGGCGAGGCGCTCTATATCCTCGTGCATGCCCCCTATCTGCGGCCGCATCACGATTGGGACGCGATGCTGCCGGCCTACCGCCGCGTGATCTTCGACAAGCTTGCCCGCACCGCCGGCCTGACCGATCTCGAGAGCCGCATACGCACCGAGCGCGTGCTGACGCCCGCCGACATCCACGAGCGCTATCGCGTGCTCGACGGCGCGATCTACGGGCTGGCCAGCCACGGCCGCTTCACCGGCGCCTTCAAGCCGGGCAACCGCTCACGCGAGGTCGAAGGCCTGTATCTGGCCGGCGGCGCGGCCCATCCGGGACCCGGCATGCCGATGGTGATGATGTCGGGCTGGATCGCCGCGGACAGTCTCGACCAGGACATGAAGTCGAATTCGGCACGCCCGGCCGCCCACGCTGCACAAGCCCAGGCCGGGCAACCCGCTCAGGCCGCCCAGGATTCCTGACCGGATGGCCGGGCCCTGTTCCGGCCCGGTGGCCGAAGCGATGCCGGACCGGGGGGCCGACCCGGCGGCGCTGCGATCCGAGGCGATGTTGCGTCTGTTCGCCTGGTATCTGAGATGGCGCCTGCGGCGCTCCTTCCACGCCGTCCGCCTGTCCGGCGCATTGCCTGAGCTGCCGCCGGGCCGGCCGGTGATCCTGTTCGCCAACCACCCGTCCTGGTGGGACCCGGCGCTGTATATCGTGCTGGCCGACAAGTTGTTTCGCGGCCGTCCCAGCTTCGGCCCGATGGATGCGACATCACTCGCCCGGTATGGCTTCTTCCGCAGGCTGGGCGTGTTCGGCATCGACAAGAACAGCATGACGGGCGCACGACGTTTCCTCGAGGTGGCGCGCCACGTGCTCGGCCGAAGCAGCGGCCCGGGCGGGCGGGCGATGCTCTGGATCACCGCCGAGGGCGAGTTCACCGATGCACGGCGGCGGCCGGTGACGTTGCGTCCGGGCATCGCCCACCTGGCGCGCATCCCGGATGTGCTGCTGCTGCCGCTGGCGATCGAATATGTGTTCTGGAACGAGAGCCGGCCGGAATTGCTGCTGCGGTTCGGAACACCGATCCCCGCCGACCCCGGGATGCGCACGGCGGACTGGAACATCCGCCTGCGCAACGCCCTTGGCTGCGAGATGGACGCGCTGTCGAGAGACAGCATGAGCCGCGAGAAGGCGCGTTTCCACGACATCCTGCGTGGCGGCAGCGGCAGCTCGTTCGCCTACGACCTGTATCGGCGCCTGCGCGCGATGATGTCGGGACAACGCTTCTCACCGGCGCATGAGGAAAAGGCGTGACCGTCCTGGACCTGCTCGGCTGGCTGTCTCTGGCGTTGGCGCTGTTGCCGATGCTGATCGCGCTGGGCAATTTCAGGCTGCTGCACACGCCGCCGCAGGCCGCGGGGCGTCCCGCCATCTCGGTCCTGATCCCGGCCCGCAACGAGGCCGATCATATCGGCCGCGCGGTCGCCGCCGTGCTGGCCAGCCGGGAATGCGACATCGAGTTGCTCGTGCTCGACGATCACTCCACCGATGCGACCGCCGCGATCCTCGCGGCCGTCGATGACCCGCGCCTGCGCGTGTTGAGCGGGCTCGGCCTTCCGCCCGGCTGGTCGGGCAAGCAATATGCCTGCGCCACCCTGGCCGGCGAGGCGCGTCATGGCCTGATGGTGTTCGTCGATGCCGATGTGGTGCTGGCGCCGGACGCGTTGTCCCGCATGGCCGGAGCGATGCAGGCGCAGCCGGAACTCGGGCTGGCCAGCGGCTTCCCCCGTCAGATCACCCGCACCTGGTCCGAATGGCTGCTGCTGCCCCTGATCCATCTGCTGCTGCTGGGCTACCGGCCGCAGATGCTCGACCGCGACCCGCGTGTGGCGGGTTTCGCCGTCGGTTGCGGGCAGTTGTTCATCGCCCGCAGCGAGGCCTATCGGCGCGTCGGCGGCCACGCCACGATACGCGCCTCGATGCATGACGGGCTGAAGCTGCCGCGCGCCTTCCGCAGCGCCGGCTTCGCCACCGGATTGTTCGACGCCACATCGATTGCGCAATGCCGGATGTATACCCGGTTCGGCGAAGTCTGGGAGGGGCTCAGCAAGAACGCCACCGAGGGCATGGCGACGCGTCGCGCGCTGCCGCTATGGACCCTGCTGCTTGCCGGCGGCCATGTGCTGCCATTCCTGCTCGCCGCCCTGTCATTCGGTCCGGTGCCGCTGGCGGCCTGCGCCCTCAGCCTGGGCCTGCGCATCATGCTGGCCCGGCGTTTCCGGCAGGATCCGCGCGGCGTGCTGCTGAGCCCGCTGGGGGTGGCGCTGATGCTTCTGCTGCAATGGACCACCCTGATCCGGGCCGCTCGCGGACGCCCGGCCACCTTGCTGGGGCGCGCCTATGCCATGCAATGATATCCCGACTGCGGATTGCCCTACACGCAAGCGCGCTGCCGGCCGGTCAGGCCCATGCCGCGACCCTGGAGATCACGAGAGACAGCATCCGTAACGATCGCG
>CAXTCT010000333.1:0-3007 GCA_964242565.1 uncultured Acetobacteraceae bacterium
CCGCCCAGGCCGAGGGCCGCCTGGTGGCGATGTGCGGGGACGGGACCAACGACGCCCCGGCGCTGGCGCAAGCCGATGTCGGGGTGGCGATGCAGACCGGCACCCAGGCGGCGCGCGAGGCGGCCAACATGGTCGATCTGGACTCCGACCCGACCAAACTCATCGAGATCGTCGAGATTGGCAAACAGCTTCTGATCACCCGTGGCGCGCTCACGACTTTTTCGATCGCCAACGACATCGCCAAATATTTCGCGATCCTGCCGGCGATCTTCGTGGTTGCCTATCCCGGCCTGGCGGCGCTCAACGTCATGCGCCTCTCGACGCCGCAGAGCGCCATCCTGTCGGCAGTGATCTTCAACGCCGTGGTCATCATCGCGCTGGTGCCGCTTGCCCTGCGCGGCGTGAACTTCAAGGCGATCAGCGCCGCGTCGCTGCTGCGGCGCAACCTGCTGATCTACGGGCTCGGCGGCATCGTCGTCCCGTTCGTCGGCATCAAGCTCATCGACATGCTGCTCACCGCCCTGCACATCTTCGCCTGAGGAACAGCGTCATGCTCACTCATCTTCGTCCGGCCCTGTCTCTCGTCGTGCTGTTCACCCTGCTTCTGGGAGTCGCCTTTCCCTTGGGCTTCGTCGGCTTCGGCAGCTTCGTGTTCCCGTTCCAGGCCAACGGCAGCCTGATCGAGCGAAACGGGCAACCGGTCGGTTCGGCCCTGATCGGGCAGAACTTCACGTCCGATCGCTATTTCCACCCCCGTGAGTCCGCGATCACCGGCACCGATCCGAAGGATCCGACCAAGACGGTCGCGACGCCGTACGATGCCAGCACCTCATCGGCCTCCAATCTCGCGCCGACGGCGAAGGCGCTGCATGATCGCGTGGCCGGCGATGTCGCGACGCTGGAGAAGCAGGGTGCCGCCGCCGGCGCCATCCCGATGGACGCGGTGACGAGTTCGGGATCCGGTCTCGATCCGGACATCTCGCCCAGCTACGCGGCCTTGCAGGTTCCGGTGGTCGCCAAGGCTCGCCATCTTGCGGCCGGTCAGGTGCAGGATTTGCTCGCGTCGGCGACTCAGGATCGGTGGCTTGGGATATTCGGTGAACCCCGCGTCAACGTGCTGCGTCTCAATCTTGCCCTGGATAGCCTGCCTGCACAGCATGTCGGCACGGGATCGGAAACAAGCAGCCGCTGATCTTCTCCGGTCATCCTGAAGAAGGGGGGCAGAAGATGCCTGCACGTCATCGCCCCCTGAGAGTATCCTAGTGCGTGCGGACCCGGAGCGTCGACCCGATCCGGATGCGCTTCTGTCGGCCCAGGCGAAAGCCGCGCGGGCCCCGCTGAAGATCTTTTTGGGCGCGGCCCCTGGCGTCGGCAAGACCTACGAGATGCTGAGCCAGGCGCGCCGATTGCTGGCGGAGGGGAAGACCGGGATCGTTGCCGGCATCATCGAGACGCACGGTCGTGCCGAGACCGAAGCGCAACTCGGCCGCCTGCCGGTCCTGCCAAGGCTGCGGATCCCCTATCGCGGGCAGACGCTGGAGGAGTTCGATCTCGACGAGGCGCTGGCGTCGCACCCGAGCCTGATCCTGATCGACGAGCTGGCGCACAGCAACGCGTCGGGCAGCCGTCACGCAAGACGCTGGGAGGATGTGGCGGAGCTGCTCGAGGCCGGCATCCCGGTCTGGACGACGCTGAACATCCAGCATCTGGAGAGCCTGAACGATACCGTCCTGCGCATCACCGGGGTTCGCGTGAGCGAGACGCTGCCGGACCATGTGCTCGAGCTTGCGAACGAAATCGAGCTGATCGACCTCTCGCCGGCGGATCTGCGAGCCCGCCTGATACAGGGCCGCATCTACCGGCCGGACGTGGCCACGCGGGCCCTGGGCGGCTTCTTCCGTGAGGGCAATCTCCAGGCCCTGCGCGAGATCGCGCTGCGGCGCACCGCACAGCATGTCGATGCCGGACTGCTGGACTACATGCGCGCGAGCGGCATCGCCGGACCATGGCCGGCCGGAGAGCGGGTTCTGGCTCTGGTCGGGCCTGACGGCGGCGAGGCGGTGATAAGAGCCGCCAAGCGCCTGGCCGACGCCCTGCATGCGTCCTGGCTGGCGCTGCATGTCGAGCCGGCGGGTGAGGCACCGCAATCGGCGCAGTCCGTGGCCCGACTTCTCGCCTTGGCGGCAGAGCTCGGCGCCGAGATCGAGATCCGGGCGGTCGGCGCGGCCAATCAGGGCATCATCGACATTGCGCTGGAGGTCGCACGAAGCCGCAACGTCAGTCAGATCGTCGTCGGCCGCATGCAAAGGCGCACCCTGCTGCTTCGGCTGATGGCCGGACGTGGCCTGCGCGGCAACCTCGCGGCGACGCTGCTTGCACAAGCGCCGGACTACGCGGTCCAGGTGGTGCCGATGGGAACGCGGCCGCATCCCCTCCATGCCGGGCGCGTCGCACGTGCGGTCGGCCGGCAGCCCTGGCTGGTTTCGATTCTTCTGGTGATCCTGGCCGTCGGGATGGGCGAGCTCCTGCGCGGCCTGATCGAGCCAGACGCGCTCGGCATGCTGTTCCTGGCCGCCGTGGTCGGCGCGGCCGCCCTGTACGGCCTGAGCGTGGCGCTGTTCAGCGCGCTGGTATCCTTTCTGGCCTGGAATTTCTTCTTCATCCCGCCGCTCTACCAATTCACCATCAACCAGCCGCGTGACATCATGGCGATTATCGTGTTCGGCATGGTGGCGGTTGCGACCGGCCTGGTTGCCAGCCGGCTCGGTGCGGCAGCACGCTCCGCCCAGGGCCGCATCGAGGGCCTGCGGCGGATCGGCGCCTTTTCCCGCGCGCTCGGTGGGCCCGTGACCGAACGGGACCTGCAGGACGAGATCTCCCGGCAGGCCGCCTCGATTGCCGAACGGGCGATGGTGCTGGCTACGCGCGAGCCCGACCAGGAGCTCGACATCCGCGCCGCCGCACCTTGGGCTGATACCATGGATGCGGGATCCTGGGCTGCCGCGCT
>CAXTCT010000334.1:0-3005 GCA_964242565.1 uncultured Acetobacteraceae bacterium
GCGGAAGAAACCCTGTCGGTGCTGCCTCTGCGCGATATCGTGGTGTTCCCGCACATGATCGTGCCGTTGTTCGTCGGGCGCGAAAAGTCGGTCCGGGCGCTGGAGGCGGTCACCAAGGACGACAAGCAGATCCTGCTGGTGGCACAGAAGAACGCCTCCCAGGATGATCCGGGTGCGGACGACATCTATCGCTACGGCACCGTTTCGACGATCCTGCAGCTCCTGAAACTTCCTGACGGAACCGTCAAGGTTCTGGTCGAGGGTGGCCGGCGCGCGCGCATACGCGAATTCCGCGAGACCGACAGCCATTTCGAGGCGGTGATCGAGGAGATGCCCGAGGCGGCAGCCGAGGCGTCGGCCAGCAACGAGATCGAGGCGCTCAGCCGCACCGTGGTCGGGCAGTTCGAGCAATATCTCAAGCTGAACAAGAAGATCGCGCCCGAGGTGCTGGTCTCGCTCAACCAGATCGAGGAGCCGTCGAAGCTCGCCGACACCATCGCCAGCCATCTCAATCTCAAGATCTCCGAGAAGCAGGAATTGCTGGAGATCGTGCCGATCGGCGAGCGCCTGGAGCGGGTGTTCGCGCATATGGAGGCCGAGATCGGCGTGCTCCAGGTGGAAAAGCGCATACGCAACCGCGTCAAGCGCCAGATGGAAAAAACCCAGCGCGAGTATTACCTCAACGAGCAGCTCAAGGCGATCCAGAAGGAGCTCGGCGAGGGCGAAGACGGCAAGGACGAGACGTCCGAGCTCGAGGACCGCATCAAGAAGACCAAGCTGACCAAGGAAGCGCACGACAAGGCCATGGGCGAGCTGAAGAAGCTGCGCGGCATGAGCCCGATGTCGGCGGAATCGACGGTGGTGCGCAATTATCTCGACTGGATGCTGAGCATTCCCTGGAAGAAGCGCTCGAAGGTCAGGAACGACGTCGTCGAAGCCGAAAAGGTGCTCGATGTCGATCATTACGGCCTGGACAAAGTCAAGGAACGCATCCTTGAATATCTCGCGGTGCAGGCGCGCGCCAACAAGCTGAAGGGGCCGATCCTGTGCCTGGTGGGACCGCCGGGTGTCGGCAAGACCTCGCTGGGCAAGTCGATCGCCAAGGCGACCGGCCGCAACTTCGTTCGCATGTCGCTCGGCGGCGTGCGGGACGAGGCCGAGATCCGCGGCCATCGCCGCACCTATATCGGGTCGATGCCGGGCAAGATCGTCCAGGGCATGAAGAAGGCGAAGAGTTCCAACCCGCTCTTCCTTCTCGACGAGATCGACAAGCTCGGCGCGGACTGGCGCGGCGACCCTTCGGCGGCTTTGCTGGAGGTACTGGACCCGGAGCAGAATTCGACCTTCGCCGACCATTATCTCGAGGTCGATTACGATCTGTCGGATGTCATGTTCGTGACCACCGCCAACAGCCTGCATATGCCCCAGGCCCTGATGGACCGCATGGAGATCATCCGGATCGCGGGCTATACCGAGGACGAGAAGGTCGAGATCGCCAAGCGCCATCTGATCGCCAAGCAGGGCGAGGCGCACAGCCTGAAACCGGAGGAATGGTCGATCACCGACGACGCGCTGCGCGAGCTGGTGCGGACCTATACCCGCGAGGCCGGCGTTCGCAACCTCGAACGCGAACTGGCCAACCTCGCCCGCAAGGCGGTCAAGGAGATCGTCACCGGCAAGGCCAGGAAGGTCTCGGTCACGCGCAAGAACCTGGAGAAATACGCCGGGATCAAGCGCTTCCGCTACGGCGAGGCGGAAAGCGAGGACATGGTCGGCGTCGTGACCGGCCTGGCCTGGACCGAGGTCGGTGGCGAGATCCTGACCATCGAAAGCGTGATGGTGCCGGGCAAGGGGGTGGTCAAGCATACCGGCAAGCTTGGCGACGTCATGCAGGAGAGTGCCTCGGCGGCGCTGAGCTACGTGCGCAGCCGGTCCACCAGCTTCGGCATCAAGCCGACCTTGCTGGAGAAGCGCGACATCCACATCCATGTGCCGGAAGGGGCGACGCCGAAGGATGGGCCGTCCGCGGGCATCGCCATGGCCACGACCCTGATCAGCGTCATGACCGGAATACCGATCCGGCGCGACGTGGCCATGACCGGCGAGATCACGCTGCGCGGCCGCGTGCTTCCGATCGGCGGGCTCAAGGAGAAATTGCTGGCCGCGATGCGCGCCGGCATCTCCACGGTGTTCTTCCCCAAGGACAACGAGAAGGACCTGGCCGAAATCCCGGATGGTGTGAAGAAGCATCTCAAGCTGATCCCGGTGGCCCATGTCGACGAGGTGATCGCGCAGGCCCTGGTGCAGAAGCCCGAGCCGATCGAGTGGGAGGAGCCGGCCGAAGCGGTTGCCGGTACCACGCCCGTGCCGCCCGGAGCCTCGCTGCCGCATTGAGGCGCGGGAGCCCCTATGCTTCGTTGACGAAGCAGAACAGGGGCTCCTACTCTCCGGGGCTTCTGTTGCAACCCGGTCCGGCCGCTTCTCGATTGGCCGTGTCCGGAGGGCTCGGCGGTCCTTGGAGAATGGCACGGAGCGCGAGGAACGGGTCCGTGCCCAAAAGCAGAAAGGCGAGATATGGAGAAGCCACTCAACAAGCAGGAACTGGTCTCGGCGGTTGCCGAAGAGGCCGACCTGCCGAAAGCCAAGGCGGGCGAGGTAGTGGACGCCGTGTTCGCTTCCATCGAGAAGGCGCTGAAGAACAAGCAGGAAGTTCGCCTGGTGGGGTTCGGGACGTTCGTGACGGCGGCGCGCAAGGCGGCCAAGGGACGCAATCCGCGCACCGGCGAGGAGATCGACATTCCGGCTTCGACCTCGGTGCGCTTCAAGCCGGGCAAGACGTTGAAGGAAGCGGTGAGCTGATCTTCGGGGCTTGCCTCGAAGCTGCCTGAACAGAAGGCTGTCCCGGTTCGGGACGGCCTTTTGACTGTACGGTAGGGGCGGTTAGCTCAGTGGTAGAGCGTCTCGTTTACACCGAGAGGGTCGGCGGTTCGAAACCGTCACCGCCC
>CAXTCT010000335.1:0-2992 GCA_964242565.1 uncultured Acetobacteraceae bacterium
CGCCGAGCGTGGCCTCGAATTGCCACGCACGCTCGACCTCCGGCGGGTGGCGCTAGGCGCCGGTTAGGCGCGGCTCCGGCGTCTGGAGCATGCCGTGGATGAAGGCGAGTTTTTCGCGCACGGCCGGCGAGATGATGAACGGGTAGAGGTCCGAAAGCCCCATCGACCGGTTCAGGTTGTTCATCGCGAAGGTCAGCGGCAGCCACTGGTCGACCACCGGGTCCATCGAGTTCGACAGATAGGGATCGATCGCCACGTCCACGGAAAGCTGCTCCGCCTCGCGGACTTTCGGATGCACCGCCATGCCGAAGGCATTGGCGGTCTCCAGCGTGTCCATGATGTGCAGGTAATGCGCCCAGGTCTCGGCGAAATCCTCCCAGGGATGGCTGGTGGCGTAGGCGCTGATGGTGCGTTCCTGCCAATCCGGCGCCGGACCGCGCTCGTAATGCAGCTTCAGCGCCTCGGCGTAATCGGCGCGGTCGTCGCCGAACACGGCGCGGCAGGCCTCGAGACGCCCGCCGTCGCGCACCAGCCGGTCCCAGACCCAGTGGCCGACCTCGTGGCGGAAATGGCCGAGCAGGGTCCGGTAGCTCTCGTGCATCTGCGCGCGCATCTCCTCGCGATGCGCGTCGTCCGCCTCCCTGGTGGCAATGGTGATGACACCATCCTCATGCCCGGTCAGGACCTTCGGGCCGCCGGGATGCTCGTCGAGGAAGTCGAACACCAACCCTTCCACGGGATCATCCACCCGGTTCGGCAACGCGATGCCGAGCCGGATCAGCGAGTAGAAGAGCCGGTGCTTGGCCGTCTCGAGCTTGCGCCAGAGCAGCATGGCCTGTGGGGTCGAGATGTCCGGAATGGTGCGGTTATGCCGGCAGGCGGCGCAGAACGCCTCGGCGCCGGTCGCGTCCACCAGCCAGTTGCAGACGTCGTGCCGGGCGTTGGAGCAGAGCCTCACCGGGCGATCCCGCACGGCGGTCGCCGTGAAACCCTCCCCCGCCGACTTGAGGGCGGTCAGCGTGGCCTCGGCCGGAAGATATCCCAGCGCCGAGCCGCAGGTTTCGCACGTCCGGTTCTCGAAGAAGAGCAGGGCGCCGCAATGCTGGCAGTTGAAGAGTTTCATGCCGATGTCCTGCTGTTGCTGCGTGCATAACGTGTTTGCGAGCGGGGGTTCGCATCCCGGGCAGCAATGATGCGTTGTCAACCGGGCGAGGCGTATGCCGGGGTGGCATGCGAAAGCATAGAAGAAGGAGTGTTCAGCCATGGTCGACACGAACCGCATCGAGGGCGCAGCCGAGGATACCGTCGGCAAGGTGCAGGACGGAATGGGCGGTCTGCTTGGCGACGGCGCGGCACAGGCCCGCGGCAAGGCCAGGCAGGTGGCGGGCCAGGCTCAGGGCTATTATGGCGAGACGCTGGATACCGTGCGCGACTTCGCCGCCGACCAGCCGCTGGTCACGGTCCTGGCGGCAAGCCTGGTCGGCTTCATCGGCGGCGCCCTGTTCAGCCGCCGCTGATGCCTGCGCCAGGCAACTCCCGACACGGGAAAATGTTGCGTAATCGACCGAATAAACGGGAGTTCAACTCATGCTCAAGCTGGCCCTGCTGTTTCTTGTGATATCGATCGTCGCAGGCATCTTCGGCTTCGGCGGCGTTTCCGCCGCTTCGGCGGGAATTGCCAAGATCCTGTTCTTCATCTGCATTGTCGTATTCCTGATCTTCCTGGTGCTCGGGGTCATGGCCGGAAAGGCGATCTTCTGAAGCTCCTGGCGCCGGCCATGGGCCGGCGCCGCAAGGATATTGCCATGCAAGAGGAAGATCCCTCGCTGCCGATCCTCCCGGCCCATATCGAGGAGACCATCCGGTCGATTGCTCAGCTGCACGCGGCCCATCACCAGGAAGCCTCGACATTGCAGCGCGCCGCCGACCGCATGACGCGCTTTCTCGGCCGCCCGCGCTTCGTCGGCCTGCTCACGGGGTTCGTGCTGGTCTGGCTCGGGGTCAATCTGCTTACCCTGCATTTTAGCTTCTGGACCTTCGACCCGCCGCCGTTCGTCTGGCTCCAATTCTTTGTCTCCCTGGCGGCCCTCTACATGGTGGTGCTGATCCTCATCACGCAGCGCCGCGAGGACCAGCTGGCCCAGCATCGCGAGCAGCTCACCCTGGAACTCGCCATCGTCAGCGAAACCAAGACGGCGAAAATCATCGAGCTGCTGGAGGAGATGCGCCGCGACAGCCCGATGCTGCCGAACCGGATCGACGAGGAAGCCGCCGCGATGGCCGCACCCGCCGATCCGCAGTCTGTGCTCGACGCCATCAAGCAGAGCCATGCGGAGGCGGAATTGCTGGCGGACGCCGACCAGAGCCTTTCCTGAGGATCCGGCGGGCCGGCTCTATCGCTTTTCCATGAATGCCGGGATGAGCGGGTTATTCGCCTGCAACGCGTTCTTGCCCGGCAGGTCGGCCTCGGTCCAGCCGCCGCCCATCTGCTGTATCAGCGACACGCTGTCGACCATGCGCTCCTGCTGGATGGTGAGCTCGTTCTGCTCATTGCTCAACGCCGTGACCTGGCTGGTGACCACGGTCGTGTAGTCGATCGTGCCCGCCGTGTATTCGTTCAAGGCGACGGCGACCGCCTGTTCGGACAGCGCGACGGCCCTGGCCTGAACGTCGGCTTCCTGGGCCAGGATGCGCAGCGCCGACAGATCATCCTCGACATCCTGCAAGGCGGTGAGAACGGTCTGGCGATAGGTTGCGACCGACGCGTCGTACTGCGCCCGCGCCTGATCGATGGCGGCCGAGCGCAGGCCCCCCTCGAACAGGATCTCGGAAGCGCTCGCACCAAGTGACCAGACGCGGTTTGCGGCCTGGATCAGCGAGCCGATCGGGTTGCCGCTATAGCCGTACAGGGCGGAGAGGCTGACCTCGGGGAAGAAGGCCGCGACCTCGACGCCGATCAGCGCGTTCTCCTCCTCCATGGCCCGCTCCGCCG
>CAXTCT010000336.1:0-2985 GCA_964242565.1 uncultured Acetobacteraceae bacterium
CACCCGCCCCGCCTTAGCGGCTGCAGCTCGATCAGCTCCAACGTCACCTGGCTTCCCGCGACATGCAGCCGGCCGAGCGACAGCGGCAGCCTGAACCGGCGCGGGCCGGCGCTTCCGGGATTGACGAACAGCACGCCGTCGCGGGTATAGGCACCGGGCCGGTGCGAGTGACCCGACACCACGGCCTGGAAGCCGGCCGCCGCCGGATCGAGATCGAGTTCCGCCACGTCATGGATGACGAGGATCCTGCTGCCGCCGGCTTCGAGCACGGCGGTATGAGGCCATGCCTCCGCCCAAGGAGCCTTGTCGATATTGCCGCGCGCGACCGTGACCGGGGCCAGGCGACCCAGTTCGTCGAGGATGGCCGGAGCGCCGACATCCCCGGCATGGATGATGAAGTCGCTGCCCTCGAGGGCGGCCATGGCCTGTGGCCGCAACAGCCCGTGGGTATCGGAAATGAGGCCGACCGTCAGCGCCGCCTCAATCCTCGATCCGCCCATGCGATGCCACCGCTCCGTGCTTCCAATAGCCCGACGCCCTGATATGGTCGCGACCGATGCCACGCCGCGTGATCAGATGCTCGCGCAACAGACCGATGACGCCCAGTTCGCCGGCCATCCAGGCATGGACATCGCCTGGCGGCCAATCCAGATCCCGCAGCGCGCCCAGCATCGGCTCGGCGCCGCCACGTCGGGACAGCCAGGTGATCGAGAGGCTGGCGGCACTCGGCAGATAGCGCTGCTCCGCCTCGTCCGCGATCTCGACGATGACGATGGCCCGGGTGCCTGTCGGCAGTTCCTCCAGCCTGCGGCCGATCGCGGGCAAGGCCGATTGGTCTCCAGCCAGGAGGTAGCAGTCGTAATCGCCCGGCGCGAGGAGCGAGCCGCGCGGTCCGCCGATCCCCACGACCTGGCCGAGCCTGGCACGCGCGGCCCAGGAGGCCGCCGGGCCGTCGCCATGCAACAGGAAGTCGATGGTCAGTTCGTTCTTCGCCGGATCGAAAAATCGCACCGTGTAGTCGCGCGCGATCGGCCGGATCGCGCCGTCGGAAAATACCGGCCCGTTCGGCCCGAGCGTCGGCAGCACCGGCTCATCCTGGCCGGGTGCCGGCAGGAACAGCTTGACGTGGTCATCGGCGGCGGCGCTGACAAATCCCTCCAGCGCCTCCCCGCCCAGCACGACGCGGCGCATATGCGGCGTCAGGGTCTCGGCCCTGATGACCGAGAGCCGCCGGACGCGGGTCTGGTGGCGAACGCGCAGCGTCCGGTGCGGCGGCGGCGTCTGGATGTTCATCGGCTTGCCTTCAGCTGGCGAGGATTTCAGTGGCCGCGCGGTTCAGGATCGCGGCGATGCGCCGCTCCTCGCCAGCTGCGTCGGCGGCGCCGTTCAGCTTCGTCATCACGGCCCGCTTGAGCGCATGACGGGCCTGATGCAGCGCTTCGGCGTGACCGGATTCCGGGTCCGCGACCCCGGCAAAGGCCTCGCGTACCTGTTCCATCCGGCTCCCGATCCGGCCCAGAGCGTGGAGAATGGCGTCGGCGTCGGAGCGGCGGGCAGCCAGATCGGCCAGACCCTCGTCGGTGATCCGGTAGAGCTTCCGCGTCCCTTCCGGCTCGACCACGGCATGGCCGATCTCGTCGAGATAGGTCAGCGCCGGATAGATCATGCCCGGACTGGGATTGTAGAAGCCGCCCGACTTCTCTTCCAGCCGCCTGATGAGTTCATAGCCATGCGCGGGCTTTTCGGCGAGCAGGGCCAGGATGACCAGCTGCAGGTCCGACGAGGAGAGCTTGCGGCCGCCGGGGAAGCCGGTCCCACCCATGAAGCTGTCTCCGCCGAAGCCGTGACCGCCCCGTCCGGGGCCGTGCCGCCCATGATGGCGGCCAATGGCGTGCAGCATGTGGTGGGCGTGCCGCCTGAGGCCGTGTATATCTTTCATCATGTTTTATGACATATCTTACGACTGGTAGCGTGTCAATGCCATTCCTTGTGGGCACGGCGTGATGCTGGTGGCTGAAGCGGACGCTCTGCGGGTTCGTCACGTCGTGGGCGGGATCGAGCGGCTTCTGGGGGTTTCGGACTGGGAAGGCCGCACCCTGCCGCCGCTGCTGGGCGACAGGCTCGCCGGCGCGATCGGCGCCCTCATGTCATCCGCGGGATGTGGCGGCTTCATGAGGCCGCTCACCTCCGCCGGGGGCGAGACGTTGGACGTCGCCGCCCACCTCAAGCTGCCCCACGTCATCGTCGCGCGCGAGGCCGCTTCCACGGAAGGATTGCCCGCCTCGCACGTGATGGACCGGCTGGCCACCGCCGCAACCGGTTTCGAGCGGGCGGCGACCGCAGCGTCTCGCCGGTGCATCTGCTCTATTTCCGCAACAGGGGCGTCAACGCGTCGGCCTCGTTCTCCGTCGTCATCGGTGGCGCGCTGTGGGGGGCGGCGCGCCCGGTCCGATTCCGATCGAGCTGGTCGAGGACCGCATCCACCTGCACTTGAACGTCTTCGACAAAGGTGCCGGCAGGGCTTCCGGCCGCGTGTCGCCGTCACCGTTCCGGTCCAGGCATCCGGCATTGCCTAAGCGGTATTGCGGCGCGGCGGCAACCCGGCGGGAAAGCGGCGCATCAGATAGGTCATGATCAGGATGCCGGGCAGCGCGCACAGGATGGTGGCGGAAAAAAAGACCGGCCAGCCCAGTGCCTGCGCCATCACGCCGGTGGCGCCGCCGAGGGTGCGCCAGGCGACCGGGGCCATCGACGACAGCAGGGCGTATTGCGTGGCGGTATATTCGGCCGAACAGAGCCGGGACAGGTAGGTCAGGAACGTCGTCTGCGCCAACGCCTCGGCGAAGCCTTCGAGGGTCACCTTGGCGAGCAGCATCCCCGTCGCCGGGCCGGCATGGAAGAGTGCGAGGTAGAGCCCCATCGAGCTCATCTGCACCAGGGCCGACAGGATCAGCGATCCGTTGAGAACGAACAGGACGCCGGCAA
>CAXTCT010000337.1:0-2969 GCA_964242565.1 uncultured Acetobacteraceae bacterium
CGCGGAAGCGGCGCTGGGAGGCATGCGCCGCGAGCCGCTCCGCGCCGGTCAGGCGGAGATCGACAAGATCCGCGACGCGCTCTACGCCTCCAAGATCATCGCCTATGCGCAAGGTTTCGAGCAGCTGACGGTGGCCTCCAGGCAGTACGAGTGGGACCTCGACCTCGGCCGGATCGCCACCATCTGGCGTGGCGGCTGCATCATCCGGGCCAGTTTCCTGGACCGCATCAAGGAAGCTTACGCGAGCCACCCTGACGCTCCGAGCCTGCTGTTGCAGAAATATTTCAGCGACGCGGTGCTCAAGGCCGAGCCGGCCTGGCGCGATGTCGTGGTGCTGGCGGTCCAACATGGGGTGGCGGTGCCGGCGTTCGCCTCGTCACTCGCTTATTATGACGGTCTGCGCCGCACGCGGGGTCCGGCCAACCTGCTGCAGGGCCTGCGCGACTATTTCGGCGCCCATACCTACCGCCGGATCGACCAGGAAGGCAGCTTCCATATCCGCTGGTCGCAGGACGGCACCGAGGTCAAGAGCTGAACCACACGGCGCAGGCGAGGTGACAGGGCCGGCTACAGGGCCTTGCCCATGCGCAGGAGCGGCACTCCTGCTCCCGCGCTGAAGCGCTCCAGCACGATATAGCCGCAGGCGCGATACAAGGGCTCCCCGGAAAGTGTGGCGGCAAGTTCCACCCGGGTAAATCCGGCGCGTCCGGCGTCGGCCTCGCAGGTCGCCAGAATGAGCCGGCCGATGCCGCGGCGGGCGTAGTTCGGATCGGTGTACATGGCGCGGATCCGGGCCGCGTCCAGCGCCGGGTCCAACAGCTCGCCGCTGCGTCCGGCGCTATGATCGCCACCGAACAAGGTGGCGCGGCCGCTCCAGCCACCACATCCGGCGACGACGCCGCCTTGCTCGGCGACAAAATAGGTCCGGTCATGGATAAGCTGGGTGTCGAGCCCCATGATCGCCAGGCTCGCCTCGATCCCGCGCGCGTCAAGGAAGCCGCGTTGCAGCATGACGATCGCACGCTGCACGAGACTATTCAGCAGCGGCAGGTCCGCTTCGGTCGCCTGTCTGGTCCGGGCATGATCGGGTGGCATGAGCCCGACCATAGCAGCCAGGCCATGAGCGGACAGGGGCTTAGCACCTGGGACGCTCCCATCATCGGTCCGTACCGACATCATCTTTTCATCATTCAGGCCCATGGCGTGAGCGATTTCATTACCTTACGAGTCCGTTCCCGCCTTCCTGCGGCATCCTGCCTTGCTTGACACCTCATTGCGCCGCCGGTAGCTACCGCCTGCGCCCGCCGGAGGTGCCGGAATGGCCGATATCGAGCAAACGGGAGAGAGAAGAACGAACCCGGATGGATCGTCCGAGGCTGGCGGATCCTTCGAGCAGCGCCTGAGCGAGGCGAGGAGCCGGCAAGGACTGGACCCTGAACCGGCTTCGGTCGGCAGCGCCATGGACAGGAGCTCTCTGGGTCTGGTCATGCGTGTGGGTGTCGAGCTGGTTGCCGCGGTGGTGGTCGGGCTCGCCATCGGCTGGGGGCTGGATGCCTGGCTGAAAACCCGACCCCTCTTTCTTGTCTTGTTCGTGTTCCTGGGCGGGGCGGCAGGTATCGTTAATGTCTGGCGCCTCGTGGCGCCGGAACCCGGAGCGGCGAAAAGACCGCGGGATTGAGCATGAGGCTATCGCCCGGAGTGGCAGATCTGGGTTGGGGAGAAGACAGAAGTGGCGGCCGGACAGAACACGATCGACGCACTCGGCCAGTTCAAGCTGCATCCGGTGCTGGGCGCGCTGGGCGCACAACTGCATGTCAGCCAGTCCGTGGTCTACATGCTGATCAGCTCCGTGCTGATCCTGCTGTTTCTTTACCTGGGCATGCGCCCGCGGGCGATCGTGCCCGGCCGCTTCCAGGCCGCCGCCGAGCTTTCATACGAATTCATCCACAAGATGGCCTCGGATCAGATCGGCCATGAGGGCAAGCGCTTCTTTCCCTTCATCTTCACGCTGTTCGCCTTCATCCTCGTCGGCAACTATGTCGGCCTGTTTCCCGGCTCCTTCACCTACACCAGCCACATCGCGGTCACGGCGGCGCTGGCGATCCTGGTGTTCGTGCTGGCGGTGATCGTGTCGCTGACCAGCCAGGGGTTGAAATTCTTCAAGCACTTCATGCCGGAGGGCGCGCCGATCGCGCTCGCACCGCTTCTGGTGCCGATCGAGATCCTCACCTTCCTGTCCCGGCCGGTCAGCCTGTCGATACGACTTTTCGCCAACATGGTGGCCGGCCACGTCATGTTCGAGATGTTCGCGGGCTTCACCATCCTGCTGGGTGGGATCCATCTGATCGGGCCGGTGCTCGGTATCGCGCCGCTGATCGTCAACATGGCGCTGATGGCACTCGAACTGCTGGTCGGCGCACTGCAGGCCTACGTGTTCGCCATCCTCACCTGCATCTACCTGCGCGAGGCGGTGGCGCACTGATCGCGTCGTCCCGGCCAGAGCTTCCTTCCTCATCTCAGACACAAGGACAATCTTCATGGACGTAGCAGCCGCCAAGCAAATCGGCGCCGGTCTGGCCGTCATCGCGCTCGCGGGCGTCGGCATCGGCATCGGCAACATCTTCGCCGCCCTGGTCACCTCGATCGCACGCAATCCCGCCGCGCGCCCGCATGTGTTCGGCATCGGCATCCTGGGCTTCGCGTTGACCGAGGCGGTGGCGCTGTATGCGCTGCTGATCGCGTTCCTGCTCCTGTTCAGCTGATCCTGCGGGTCCATGGAGGCAAGATCATGGTACGGGTCCCGGCAGCCATCCTGACCAAGCGGTCGTTTCTGGCAGCACCCTTGCTGGCAGCCGCCACCCCGCATGCCTTCGCCGCCGGCATGCCGCAGCTCGATTTTGCCAACCCGCTGACCGAATGGCAGGTCATCTGGGGGGCGGTGATCTTCATCCTGCTCTATCTGCTGCTGA
>CAXTCT010000338.1:0-2947 GCA_964242565.1 uncultured Acetobacteraceae bacterium
GATCTAAGCCGTGGGCTGAGCCGGGGGCTGTGCCCGCCTGCTACCGTGACAGCCGCGTCGACAGGATCAGCATCGAGTTGGTGCGCTCGACGCCTTCCAGGGCACCGATCCGGTCGATCAGCCGGTCGGCCTCCTCGACCGAGCCGGTTTCCACCTCCGCGACGAGGTCGAACGTGCCGCTGACCGCGTGCAGGGCGCGTACCGCCGGCATGCGCCGCAGCGCGGAATCCACCGACGCGGCTCGCTTGGCCGCCAGCGCGATCAGGACATGCGCGCGCAGCGGCTCGCCTCCGGCCTCGCGCCCCGGCCGTATCGTGTAGCCGAGGATCGCACCCCCCTGTTCCAGCCGTTCGATCCGGCTCTGGATCGTTGTCCGCGACACGCCAAGCTGGCGCGCGAGGGCGGCCGTCGGCAGGCGCGCATTGTCGCGGAGGAGATCGAGCAGGCTACGGTCGAGCGCATCGATTTGCATTTCGCCGAAGCTATTCGACACATCGCCGGAATCAAAGCCTCCGCTGCGGCGATGCGCTCCTTGCCGCGCCTGGCGGCTTGCGGTGCATTGCAAGAGCCCGCTAATCCGTTCGGAGTTCCGCATGAGAGACATCGCCGTCATCGGCGCCGGCAAGATCGGCTCGACCATCGCGGAGCTGCTCGCCATGACCGGCGATTACGCGGTGACGCTGATCGACCGCGACCGGGATGCGCTGGACCGCCTCGAGATCGGCGGCGACGTGACGCGGCGCGCGCTCGACATCGACGAGGGCGACGCGCTGCGCACGGGGCTGCGTGGACGCTATGCCGTGCTGTCGGCGGCGCCCTTCCATCTCACCACCCGGATCGCGGCCGCGGCCTTCGCCGCTTCGGCGCATTATCTCGACCTGACCGAGGATGTGGCGAGCACGCGGCTGGTGCGCGACATGGGGCGCAAATCCCGGACGGCGTTCATCCCGCAATGCGGCCTCGCACCCGGCTTCGTTTCGATCGCGGCACACGACATCGCCGGCCGTTTCGACACGCTGGACTGCATCCGGCTGCGTGTGGGTGCGCTGCCGCGCTACCCGGACAACGCGTTGGGCTACAACCTGACCTGGAGCACCGAAGGCGTCATCAACGAATATATCGAGCCCTGCGAAGCGATCATCGACGGCGCGCGCCGCTGGGTGCCGGCGCTGGAGGAATGCGAAAGCCTGTCCATCGACGGCGTCGCCTACGAGGCCTTCAACACGTCGGGCGGCCTGGGGTCGTTGTGCGACACCTATGCGGGGCGCGTGCGCGAGCTGAACTACCGGACCATGCGCTATCCGGGTCATGCGGCGATCATGAAATTGCTGATACGCGACCTGCGCCTGGGCGAGCGGCGCGCCATGCTCCGCTCAATCCTGGAAAACGCGCTGCCGGCAACGTTCCAGGATGTCGTGGTGATCTTCGTGACCGTCATCGGCCTGCGCGACGGCAGGCTGATGCAGGAGACATTGGCGCGCCGTATCGAGAACGGATCGATCGCGGGGCGCCCGCGCAGCGCGATCCAGTTGACCACCGCGAGCAGCATCTGCGCCGTGCTCGACCTGCTCGCGTCCGCGAGCATCCCCCAGGCGGGATTCGTCCGGCAGGAGGAGATCGGGCTCGAGGCCTTCGTGAGCAATCGTTTCGGAAAGCTGTTCTCGGCGGGCAGCACTGCCTCCTGACTGGCTTTTTTCCCCGGCCTGATGGAGCATCCGCCCCGCTACAGGCGGGGAGAATGCGGCGATGCGAAATCTGGGACCGGTGCTGGCCGATAGCTGGCGGCTGTTCACGCCCTATTTCTTTCACTCCGGGGAACGCCGCTCGGCCATGGCGATGCTGATCGGGATCGGGCTGCTGACGATCGCCCAGACCGAGCTCGGGGTGTTGCTCACCTTCTGGTCGAACATGCTGTACGACACCTTCCAGCAAAAGGATCTGCACGGCTTCCTGGCGCTGATGTTCACCTGGCTGAGGCTGCCCAGCGGCTGGATCATGCCGGGCTTCATCATCCTGGCGATGGCGATGATCCTGCTCGGGATCCTGTCCACCTTCGTCACCGAATATCTGGAGATACGCTGGCGCAACTGGATGACCGGCGACTTCCTGCGACGCTGGCTGGCCGACCGCGCCTATTACCGGATCAGCGTCGCCTCCGATGCCGAGGGGGTGGCGACCGACAACCCCGACCAGCGGCTTTCCGACGACATCGCCGCTTTCTGCGGGGCGGGCGCCAATGCACGGCCCGAGGACGACACCCTGACCCTCGCACTCGGGCTGATGAGCAACGTGGTGTCGCTGTTCAGCTACGTGGTGCTGCTATGGGTGCTGTCTCGCGGGGTCAGCCTGTTCGGGCTGCATGTTCCGGGCGCCCTGGTCTGGGTGGCGCTGCTGTTCAGCATCGGCAGTACCCTGCTGACCTATCTGGTCGGCCGCCGGCTGATCCCGCTGCGCTTCCTGCAGCAGCGCTTCGAGGCGAATTTCCGCTTCGGCCTGATCAGGGTGCGCGAGAATACCGAGGGCATCGCCCTGCATGGCGGCGAGGAGGTCGAACGCCGCGAGCTGATGGATCGCTTCGGCGCGATACGCGGCAATTTCATCGCCATCCTGCGCCGGATGCTGCTGCTGAATGTCACCACCATCTCCTATGGCCAGATTGCCAGCGTGCTGCCGCAACTGCTGATCGCGCCCTTGTTCTTTGCCGGCAAGGTCACGCTCGGCACGATGATGCAGATCGGCCAGGCGTTCGGGGCGGTGCAGGGTGCGTTGTCCTGGTTCGGCGACAGCTTCACGATCCTGGCCCGCTGGCGCGCGACCGTCGGCCGTCTGGCGACCTTCGACCGGGCCGTGGAGGCGGCGCGGGCGGCGGAAAAACCCGGCTTTGCCGTCGCCGCCACCGGCCGTGGCTATCGCCTCGACGCGGTCTCGCTCGCTTTGCCCGACGGAT
>CAXTCT010000339.1:0-2945 GCA_964242565.1 uncultured Acetobacteraceae bacterium
ACCGCGTCTTCCACTACGGTAGCCGCACTACGGCGACCGCCAGGCTCCGTTACCTCTCGACGATGGTGGAGGCGCCGGACGGCTTCGTGGTGGCCACGGTCACCGGCATCCAGCATCCGGAGCCGTCGGCGAACCGGCTGGCCTATGATCGCCTGCGGACCGCGCTCGACGGGGCCATAGGCGACGATATCGAGGCGAGCTACAGCATGGCGTTGCGCGAGAAAACCCGGCCGGTGCTGAATGCCCAAGCCGTCCGGAGCGTGATCGGGCAGTAGGCCAGGGCAGGCGGCATGGCCCGCCGGCCCCGGCGGTCCATGCGAAAGAAGCTGCCTTCATCTTCGATCAAGGAACCCGGTCATGGCGCGTATCCTCCACAGCGTCGAGGCGGCGGATCTGCTGACCCCGGTCGCGGCTTTCCTCAAGCTGACCGCCACCTTGCCCGGTGCCGCCCATAACGCCTTCCTGCTGGAAAGCATCGAGGGCGGCGTCGCCCGGGGCCGCTACTCGGTGATCGGCCTGCTGCCCGACCTGGTGTGGCGCTGTGCCGGCGGGGTGGTTGCCGTCTCGCATCGCGCTGCCGGGTTCGTGCCCGATGGGCGGCCGCCGCTCGACAGCCTGCGGGCCTTGATGCGGGACAGCCGGCTCGAACTGCCGCCCTTCCTGCCGCCGATGACCGGGGGCCTGTTCGGGTATCTCGGCTATGACATGGTACGCCAGATGGAGCGGCTGCCGAACCCGCCGCTGGACGATCTCGGCCTGCCGGAAGCCGTGCTGCTGCGGCCTTCGCTGTTCGCGATCTTCGACAATGTGCGCGACGAGCTGACGCTGGCCGCCCTGCTGCGCGACGACGGCGGCGCCGATGCGGCCGAGGCGCTGCTGGCCCGGGCGCGGGAGGCGCTGTCCGACCCGCTGAAGCTGGCGGGTCCGGCACCCGGCGCCGAGCCGGACACGCGCGAGCCGCGTTCGAACTTCACCCGAGCGGCCTTCGAAGGATGCGTGCGGCGCATACAGGACTATATCGCCGCGGGCGACGTGTTCCAGGTGGTGCCCAGCCAGCGCTTCTCGATGGAATTCGCGCTGCCGCCATTCTCGCTGTATCGCGCGTTGCGGCGCATCAACCCGTCGCCCTTCCTGTTCTTCCTGGATTTCGACGGCTTCAGCCTGGTCGGCAGCTCGCCGGAGGTGCTGGTGCGCCTGCGCGACGGCGAGGTCACGGTGCGGCCGCTGGCGGGCACCCGGCCACGCGGCGCCGATCCCGAGGAGGACCGGCGGCTCGCGGCCGAATTGCTGGCCGATCCCAAGGAGCGGGCGGAGCATCTGATGCTGGTCGATCTCGGCCGCAACGATGTCGGCCGGGTCGCCGAGCTTGGCAGCGTACGGGTGACCGAGAGCTTCGTGATCGAGCGTTTCAGCCACGTGATGCACATCTCCTCGACCGTGGTGGGGCGGCTGCGCCCCGGCCTCGACGCGCTGGACGCGCTGGTGGCGGGTTTCCCGGCCGGCACGCTGACCGGGGCGCCGAAGATCCGCGCGATGCAGATCATCGACGAGATCGAGCCGACCCGACGCGCGACCTATGCCGGCTGCATCGGCTATTTCGCCGCGGACGGCACCATGGACACCTGCATCGGCCTGCGCATGGCCGTCGTGAAGGATGGCGTGATGCATGTCCAGGCCGGGTGCGGGGTGGTCGCCGACAGTGTACCGTCGGCGGAATACGAGGAAACCGTGCAGAAGGCGCGCGCGCTGACCCGGGCGGCGGAGGCCGCGGTGCGCTTCGCCCATGGCGACGCCTGGGCCGAGCGGAGGCACGGCGCTTGAGCCTGCCGGCGGCGGCGGGAGCGCCGCATGCCGCATCCTCCGGTGGCGACCGGCGATCGGGTGCCGCGCTGGTCCTGGTGGTGCTGCTGGTTTCGGTGGTGCCGGCCTGGCTCGTGCGCATCCCGCCGCTGCTCGACTATCCCAATCACTATGTCCGGCTGTGGCTGATCGCCGGCGGCGCGTCGCTGCCGCCCTTGTCGCGGATCTATGCCGTCAACTGGTCCGGCGCCTCGACCAATATCGCCATCGACCTGATCGCCTGGACGCTGGGCGGCCTGTTGCCCATGAGCGTCATCGGGCCGCTGGTGCTGACGCTGGCGATCTTGCTGCCGCCGCTCGGTCTGCTTCTGCTCGGCCAGGGGCTGCTGGACCTGGGGCTGTTCGGCCGGGAAATGCGATTCCGGCCTTCCTGGTGGCATCTGCTCTGCTTCGTGCTGGCCTGGAACTGGGCGTTGATCGCCGGCTTCCTGAATTTCGACATCTCGCTGGGCGTCGCCCTGCTCGGGGCCGCTCTCGACGTGCGCTGGGCGCGGCACGGCTGGAAGCTCCTGGCGCCGGCGAGGATCGTCATGGGCGGGCTCGTCCTGACCGCCCACCCGTTCGGCTTTCCGTTCTACGTGGCCCTGCTCGCCGGCATCGCCTTCGGGCCCGGATGGACGCCCTTGCGCTCGGCTGCGGGCATCCGGCAGGCAATGCTCCGGATCGTCCCGGCCTGTCTGCCGACGCTGCTGCCGCTCGCCGCCCTTGTCCTGCTCGCACCGACCCTGCCGGGAGGCCATGCACGGCATCATCCGGGCCTGGTCAAGTGGCAGCAGCCGACCCTTTCGGCGCATGTCTCGATGCTGCTGAGTGAGATCAAGACCTACCGCCTTTCCGTCGACGCCCTGTTCGGGTTGCTGCTGGCGCTGCCGATTGCCGCTTCATTGCTCGTCGGCAGACTGCGCATCCATGCCGGGCTGCTGGCCGTCGCGATGCTGCTGAGCGTGGTCGCCCTGCTGATGCCGACCGTGATGTTCGGCGCCTTCAGCGTCGAGACCCGGATTCCCTGCATGGTTGCGCTGACGCTCTGCGTGGCGCTGCTGCCGGATCTGGCGTCGTCGCGCCGCGGCGCCAGGCTCGCCGCC
>CAXTCT010000340.1:0-2940 GCA_964242565.1 uncultured Acetobacteraceae bacterium
TCCCGCGAGGCGGGGACGCGGCAGGTCGGAGGCGCCGGGTCCGGGATGGGTTTGGCGCGCGAAACGCTTGGCCAGGATTACGAAGTCGCTCGTCAGGCTATCTTCCCCAGATCCGGGCATAGACGTCGCGGTAGCCATTGTCGGGGTCGTAGATATCCTTCTTGCCGCCGTCGAGGTCGACATTCTTCGACGTCACTAGATGTACCGGTGCGACGTAGCTGGAGGCCGGCTGGCCGGCAAAGCCGCGGTTGAGTTCATCGACAACCTGCCAGCCCTGCAGCAGAAGCGGCTCGGGCACGGTGGCGGCCTGAAACTGGCCGGAGCGGATGCGCTCGTAGGCCGAGTTGCTGCCGTCGCCGGCGCTCACGTTCGCGGGCGGCCCGGCGCCGTCGCGTCCGGCGGAAATCAAGGGCGGCCCGATGAAGTCGAAATAGAGATCGTTGATGGCCAGGCTGTAGGTCCATTTCATCCCGTAGCGTTGCAGCAGCGAGGTGGTGAGCTGAGACATGCGGGTCGAGGTGTCGGCCAGCGGCGTGTCCTCGAACGACAGCACGGCGCAGCCGGTGCAGGTCTTGATCTCGTCCCGCATCATCTTGGCCTTCGACAGCGCTATCGCGTAGGCGCTGTCGGTGAAGATGATGACGCCGGCATGTCCGCCGCTCATCGCGATGGCGTAGTCGGCCGCGACCTTGGCGACCTTGGCGCTGTCGCTGCCGATGTTGGAGATGATCTGATAGTCCGGCATCGGACCCGGCTTCGGGCCGCCGTGCCAGGCCGCGATCTTGATCCCCTGGGCGACCGCCTGCCTGATCTCGGCCGCGCTCTGGATGACATCGAAGCCGCCGATGATGATGCCGTCCGGCTTCAGCGCGATGGCCTGGCTGAATGCCGACTGGATGCCGGAGACGCTGCCCTGGCCATCGAGCACCCTGATGGTCCAACCGATCTTGGCACCGGCCTGCTTGACGCCGTCCCCGACTTCCTGGATGCCGCCGTTGCGCTCGTCGGCGGCGATATAGACCACGGTCTTGCCGGGGACGGCACGGGGACCGGTGGTCGGGCCGTTCCAGGCCGAGGATGGCGCCGTCGCGGCGGCGACCACGGCACGCGCGGCGGCGAGGACATCCTGAGCCCCTGCGCCAGCGGGGATCGCCAGCAAGGCCGACGCGCCGATGATGCCGCCGGCAAACATTGAATGAACGGTCATGAAATCTCCCATGTGAAGGCTCGTGTCCGGCCTTTTGAAGGCCCGCCCTCGGCGGTGCCTGTTGTTCATTGTGAAGCTGGCCGCGCCGCACGCAGCTGCACCCGGCGGCGCCCGGTCCAGCCGGCGAGACCGATGGCGATCAGCAGGGTGGCGCCATTGAAGGCGGGCTCGACCCAGAAGGCGCCGCCGAGCTGCTCGATGCCGGAAATGCCGATCGCCAGGATCACCACGCCGACGATGGTGCCCCAGACATTGACCCGG
This sequence comes from uncultured Acetobacteraceae bacterium, assembly GCA_964242565.1. Taxonomy (GTDB): domain Bacteria; phylum Pseudomonadota; class Alphaproteobacteria; order Acetobacterales; family Acetobacteraceae; genus Lichenicoccus. The sequence continues at coordinate 1,469 of CAXTCT010000340.1, forward strand.
CCCGGGTTGATCGTGGTCGAACCGAGAAAGGCGCCGACCAGGGCCGGAAGCAGGAATTCCAGACCGACACTGGCCTGTCCGACACGCAGCCGCGCGGCCAGAACCACACCGGCAAAGGCGGTGATCAGCCCCGAGGTCATGAAGGCGAGCATGACGTAGCGGCGCGTCGGAATGCCGTTGAGTTCCGCGGCGCGCGGGTTGGCGCCGATGGCATAGAGATAGCGGCCGAGCGGCGTATAGACCGAAATGATCCAGAGCAGCACCGCCAGTCCGGCGACATAGAAGGCCGGAACCGGAATGCCGAACAGGCTGGCGGTGTCGATTGCGAAGAAGGATTGCGGCAGCCGGCCGATGATCTGGCGTCCGCCGGTCCACCACAGGGCGATGGCATAGGTGACAGTGCCTGTACCCAGCGTCGCGATGAAGCTGTCGATCTGGGCGACCTCGACCAGCAGCCCGTTGAGCATGCCGAACAACAGGCCGAGCACGAGCACGATCAGCACCGCCAGCGGCCAGGGCACGCCGCTGATCTGCAGCGAGATCGCGAGGATATGCCACAGCACCACGCCATAGCCGACGGTGAGATCGATCTTGCCGGTCATCATGGGCACGGTGGCGGCAAGCGACAGCATTGCCACCACCGCCTTGTCGCTCAGCATCGAGCGGACATTGAGCCAGGTCGGAAAGGTGTCGGGCAGCAGCAGGGAGAACAGGATCGCGAGCAGGATTGTCAGCACCACCAGCCCGTAGACCGGCAGCAGCCCGGCGACGCGGCTTCCGAGCGAGAGGCCGGCCATTGTCCCGGGTGCGGGTTCCAGCGCGGTCGATTTCAGCATGTTGCTCATAGGGCTGTTCCTCCAGGCGCTTCATGGGCGGGCGCTTCATGGGCAAGCGCTTCATGGCCATGCGCCTGACGGGCAGGGGCCGGCACCGGACCCGTGCCGCCGGCGGAGGCCGCCTGCAGCAGGCTGCTCACCGAAAGGGCGTCGCGGTCGATCTCCGCGACGACACGGCCCCGGCTGAACACCAACGCGCGGTGGCAGATCTTCGCAACTTCCTCGAAATCGGTGGCGACCACGATGATCGCGAGACCGCCCTGCAGGGCTGCGCGCAGCAGCCCGTAGATCTCGGCCTTGGCGCCGACATCGACGCCGGCTGTCGGCTCTTCGAGGATCAGCAACGTCGTGGCGATGCCCATCCAGCGCGCCAGCACGACTTTCTGCTGATTGCCGCCGGACAGGGTTTCGACCGGCCGGCCCGGGTCGTTCGGGCGCAGGCCCATCCGCGCGCCGGCCTCGATACAGTCAACCGTCTCCCGGGACAGCGACCGCAGCCTCAGCAGCGGATGGCCACGCGCACCCGGGTTGAGGAACAAATTCTCCCGGACCGTGAGCGGCATGCCGAGGCTTTCCGCCACCCGCTCGCCGGCGACGAGGCCGACGCCCGCGCGCATCGCCATCGCCGGCGAGGCC
>CAXTCT010000341.1:0-2935 GCA_964242565.1 uncultured Acetobacteraceae bacterium
GACCGCCGCGATCGGCACCACGCCCACCCCGGACAGGGCGGCAAGATAGGCCGCACCCGGTTGCATCACCCGCCGGGGCCCGCGCGGGCCGTCCGGCGTGAGGGACACCACCTTGCCCTGGCGCAGCAGCACGAGCATGGCGCGCAGGGCCGCCCGGCCGCCCTTGTCGCTCTTGCCGGCTTTCGAGGAGGACCCGTCGATCGAGCCTATGCCCCAGCGCCGCATCACGTCGGCGATGATGCGCCCGTCGCGATGCCGGCTGATCAGCGCATTGAGCGAGATCGAGGGATCGTCCCGGCGCGCCCGCCACCACAGGACCGGAACCGCCGGCAGGCATTCATGCCAGAACACGACGATGGCGGCCTGCCGGGTCAGGCGAACCCAGGTTGCGGGCTCGGCCTCAATGCTCCAGCGGCTCGTGCGCAAGGCGAAATCGAGGTACCAGCCGATGAGAAGGCTCATCGCCCGGGCCGTGTACCTGTTTTTCACGTGAAACGATCCACAGGCCGCTAGGCGGGGTTCTGCGCCCGGTGCCGCAACAGATGGTCGGCGAGCACGCAGGCCAGCATCGCCTCGCCGACCGGAACCGCACGGATGCCGACGCACGGGTCGTGGCGTCCGTGCGTGGCGACGTCCACCGCCTCGCCGGAACGGGTCACCGAGGCCACGGGCGTGCGGATCGAGCTGGTCGGCTTGACGGCGAAACGGGCGATGATCGGCTGGCCGGTCGAGATCCCGCCAAGGATGCCGCCGGCATGGTTGGCATCGAAGGCGACCTCGCGGCCCTGCATGTGCATGGGATCGGCATTCTCCTCGCCGGTCGCGCGGGCGGCGGCAAAGCCGTCCCCGATCTCGACCGCCTTGACCGCGTTGATGCCCATCAGGGCGGCCGCGAGTTCGGCGTCGAGCTTGCCGTATAGCGGCGCTCCAAGCCCCGGTGGCACCCCCTCGGCGCGCAGCTCGATGACGGCGCCCGTCGAGGAGCCGCGCTTGCGAACCGCGTCCAGATGGGCCTCCCAGACCGGGACGGCGGCCTGGTCCGGGCAGAAGAACGGGTTGGCGGGAACCTCGCCCCAGTCCCAGCGCGACCGGTCGATGGCGTGCGGCCCGATCTGCACCAGGGCGCCGCGCACGATCACATCCGCCCCCAGCAGCAACCGCGCGATGGCCCCGGCCGCGACACGCACCGCGGTTTCGCGTGCCGAGGAACGGCCGCCGCCGCGTGGATCGCGAATGCCGTATTTCATCTCGTAGGCGAGGTCGGCGTGGCCGGGCCGGTAGCGGTCGGCGATCGTGCCATAGTCGTGCGAACGCTGGTCGACATTCTCGATCATCAGCGAGATCGGCGTGCCGGTGGTCCGGCCTTCGAACACGCCGGACAGGATACGCACCTGGTCGGGTTCCTGGCGCTGGGTGGTGAAGCGCGACTGCCCCGGACGCCGGCGATCCAGCCATGGCTGGATGTCGGCCTCCGTGAGGGCGAGGCGCGGCGGGCAGCCATCCACCACGCAGCCGATCGCCGGGCCGTGGCTTTCGCCCCAGCTGGTGAAGCGGAACAGCCGGCCGAAACTGTTGTGCGACACCTGCCGGGCCCGAACCGCTAGTCCGAGACGGCCGCGATATCGGGCGCCTTCGGGTTCTTCATGCCGACGGTATGGTAGCCCGCATCGACATGATGCACCTCGCCGGTCACGCCGCCGGCGAGGCCGGACAAGAGATATAGTCCGGCGCCCCCGACCTCCTCGATCGAGATGTTGCGCTCGAGCGGGGCGTTGAGCTGGTTCCATTTCAGGATATAGCGGAAATCGCCGATGCCGCTGGCCGCCAGGGTCTTGATCGGCCCGGCGCTGATCGCGTTCACCCGGATCCCGACGCCGCCGAGATCGGCCGCCAGGTAGCGGACCGAGGCTTCAAGCGCCGCCTTGGCGACGCCCATGACGTTGTAATGCGGCATCACCCGCTCCGCGCCGAGATAGGTCAGCGTCAGCAACGAGCCGCCCGGCTGCATCATCGCACTCGCGCGCCGGCAGACGGCGGTAAAGGAGAAGCAGGAGATGTCCATCGCCTGCAGGAAGGCTTCGCGCGGGGTGTCGGCATAGCGTCCGCGCAGATAGGTCTTGTCCGCCCAGCCGATGGCATGCACCAGGAAGTCGATGCCGCCCCATTCGCGCTGGACGGCGGCGAAGGTCTCGTCCATCGCCGCGTCGTCCGAAACGTCGCAGGGCAGGACCAGCGACGAGCCGACGCTTTCGGCGAGCGGACGCACGCGCTTCTCCAGCGCCTCGCCCTGGAAGGTGAAGGCCAGTTCCGCGCCTTGTGCCGCACAGGCCGCCGCGATGCCCCAGGCGATCGAGCGATCGTTGGCGACGCCCATGATCAGGCCACGCTTGCCCTGCATCAACGTGCCGCGTGCAGGAAGATGGGGGGCGGGAAGGGTGGGAGCGCCGTCCGGCATCGGACCTCGTTGTGCTGTTATTTCGGGCGAGTGGTCGCCTCGCCTCGTCCTGACACAGCCGCAGCGAGGCTACAAGGGTTGCCGCCAGAACCCGTGCCGGCCCGGCCGGTTGTCATTCCTCCCAGCAAGGTCAGCGCCATGCCCGAACAACCGTTACAGCCCGAAGCCGACCCGATCGACCTGTTCCGGCGCTGGCTCAGGCAGGCCGAAGCCACCGAGCCGAACGATCCCAACGCGATGGCGCTGGCGACCACGACAGCCCAGGGCCTGCCCTCGTTACGGATGGTGCTGCTCAAGGGTCTCGATGAGCGTGGCTTCGTCTTCTACACCAACAAGCAGAGCCGCAAGGGCGAAGAGTTGTCGGCCAACCGCCGCGCGGCCTTGCTGTTCCACTGGAAAAGCCTGCGCCGGCAGGTTCGCATCGAAGGTCCGGTCGAGGATGTGAGGCAGGCCGAGGCGGACGCCTATTTCGCCAGCCGG
>CAXTCT010000342.1:0-2927 GCA_964242565.1 uncultured Acetobacteraceae bacterium
GCTGGTGGATGGGGACGGGCATCGCGCCTCGCTAATCGAGCGCGGGGTGGATTTCTTCTCCACCGAACACAACCTGATGACGCCGACCGGCCTGAAGCGACTGGAGCTGCCGCCGCGATCGACCGTCGGCGGCCTGGTGGCCGGCAGGCTGGTGGTGCAGATCGACCAGGCCTGGACCCCCCGGGGTGGCGCCGCGGTGCGGGCCGGCAGCCTGGTCTCGCTCGATCTTGCCCATCCCGATGCCGCGCCGCAGATCATCTTCTCGCCCGGTCCGCGTCAGACGCTCGACGGCGTGGCGGCCACCAAAAACACGCTGGTGGCGGCGATCGTCGACAATGTGCGCGGCCAGGGCTGGGTGTTCACGCCAATCCCGGGCGGGTGGACCGCCAAACGGCTGGCCTTGCCGGAGAATGCCGCGGTCGCGGTCGGAGCCACCTCCGCGCATGACGACCGCGCCTTTCTCGGCGTCACCGGCTTTCTCGATCCGAACACGCTGTGGCTGGCCGATGCCGCGGCCGGCAGCGTCGAGAAGATCAAGTCGCTGCCCGCGCAGTTCGATGCCACGGGGTATGTGGTGGATCAGCTCGAGGCACGCTCGAACGACGGCACGCAGGTGCCGTATTTCGTGGTCCACCGCCGCGGCATGAGGCATGACGGCGGCAACCCGACCGAACTCTATGCCTATGGCGGCTTCCAGGTGTCGATGACGCCGCGCTACACGCCGACGCTCGGCAGGCTCTGGCTGGATCATGGCGGGGTCTATGTCCTGGCCAACATCCGTGGCGGCGGCGAGTTCGGCCCCGACTGGCACGAGGCCGCCATCAAGACCCACCGGCAACGCGCGTTCGATGATTTCGCCGCCGTCGGACGCGACCTCCTCGCGCGGAAGATCACCTCGGTGCGCAGGCTCGGCATTCGCGGCGGCTCCAATGGCGGCCTGCTGATGGGCGTCGAGTTCACCCAGCATCCGGACCTCTGGCACGCCGCCATCATCGAGGTGCCTTTGCTGGACATGCTGAATTTCGAGACCATGTCCGCCGGAGCCTCGTGGGTCGGTGAATATGGCAGCGTGTCGAACCCGAAGGAACGCGCCTTCCTTGCCGGCATCTCGCCGCTGCGGAACCTCAAATCCGGTGTCGCCTATCCCGAGCCGTTCATCTTCACCACCACGAAGGACGACCGGGTCGGTCCGGTGCATGCCCGCCGCTTCGCGTGGAAGATGCAGCAACTCCATCTGCCCTTCCTGTATTACGAGGAGACCGAGGGTGGCCATGCGGCCGGCGCCAACCTGCGCGAGGTTGCCGACGAGCAGGCGCTGGAGTTTACCTATCTCACACGCAAGCTGATGGAATGAGCTCCGGGCCGGAGCGCCCGCACGCATCACCAAGGAGACATCGCGCATGGAGATCCGCAATCTTGGCCGTTCCGGACTACGGGTTTCGGCAGTAGGACTGGGCTGCAACAATCTCGGCGGCCGCATCGACCTCGCCGCCTCGCGACGGGTGGTGGAAACGGCACTCGATGCCGGCATCACCTTGTTCGACGTCGCCGACGTCTATGGCCGCGTCGTCCGGCATGGTGCCTCCGAGGAAGCGCTCGGCGACATACTCGGCGCACGGCGGCACGACATCGTGCTGGCCACCAAGTTCGGCCTGCCGATGGACAGCGATACGCTCAAGGGGGCCTCGCGCCGCTACGTCATGCAGGCGGTGGAAGCAAGCCTGAAGCGCCTGCGCACCGACCATATCGACCTCTACCAGTTGCACACGCCCGATCCGCTGACGCCGATCGACGAGACATTGCGCGCCCTCGATGACCTGATCCATGCCGGCAAGGTTCGCTATATCGGCTGCTCCAACCTGCCCGCCTGGCAGGTCGTGCAGGCCCAGCATGTAGCACGGGAACTCGGGTTGAACCGTTTCGTCTCCTGCCAGGACGAGTTCTCGCTCGTCGCCACCGGCGCGGAGCGCGAGTTGATCCCGGCCATCGAGCAGTACGGCCTCGGGCTGCTGCCGTATTTCCCGCTCGCCAGCGGGCTGCTGAGCGGAAAATACAGACGCGGCCAGCCTCCTGCCGCGGATACCCGCTTTGGACAGTCGGCGCAGTTCGGCACGATGTACATGACCGAACGGAACTGGATGATCGTCGAACGTCTCGAGGCGCTGGCGCACGAGCATGGCCACAGCCTGATCACCCTGGCCTTCGGCTGGCTGCTGGCCAGGAAATGCGTCTCCAGCGTCATCGCCGGAGCCACCCGTCCCGAGCAGGTACACGGCAATATCGCCGCCGCGAGCGTCGCCCTTTCCGCCTCGACGCTTGCGGCGATCGACACCGTGCTCGCCGGGTGAATTCGGTACCGGCGACGGCGACGGTATCGTATCGAAGCCGGTCGTGACGGCCTGGCGGCGCCGCCGGACCTCGGGGCATGGAGCGGATTTACCGCCCGAACCTGCTATGACATGATCGGAGGCCAAGGAGGATCGATGCGTCGGTTGTCACTGACCGCCATGATGCTGCTGATGTCGGTCCCGGCCGTTTCCGCAGATCATTATCATCCGCGTCACGCCAGCCATGCCTGCATCCTGGCGCAAACGACGCGGGCGCCGCGCCGGCAAGGCCATTGCGCCGGGTTGCGGCCGCCTGAGAACCGCGAGCTTCTGTCCAGGCCCGCGCATTTCCGTTATTGGCCGTGGCAGGATCCGCCGCGTGATGCGGATCGCCGCGGCAGGCAGCGCCGTCACGCGCCGCTGACCGGACCCGCGACAGTGGAGACATCCTTTGCCGTCGTGCGATCCCTCCCGGTGGCCGAAGCGACGCTGCGGATCCCGCTGCCGGTGCAGGTGCCGGTGCAGGTGCCGGAACAATCCGCCGCCCGGTCGACCGCCGCAGCATCCCGTCCCGTACGGGTGCCGCAGGCCGGCGGGCCG
>CAXTCT010000343.1:0-2921 GCA_964242565.1 uncultured Acetobacteraceae bacterium
GCCGACGCCTATTGCGCGCTGCTCGGCCTGAAGCTCGCAACACCCGAGCGCTATCCCGCCGAACCCCTGCTCGGCGAGCGCCTGACCCCCCGCTTCCTGCATGAGGTGCGCGCGCTGCCGGTCGCGTTCGAGCATGGCACGCTGATCGTCGCCTGCGCCGACCCGCTCGACAAGTTCATCCCCGCCGCCATCGCCGCGGCCACCTTGCATCCGGTGCGCCGGGAGGTCGCGGTGCCGATCGAGCTCGAGGCCGCCTTTGAACGGCTATATCCGGGCGAGACCGCGCAGGACGCCCCGCCCGGCGCCGACGACGCCCCGCTCGAGGAGGATGCCGAACGCCTCAAGGATCTCGCCAGCGAGGCGCCGGTGATCCGCCTGGTCAACCAGATCATCTCGCGCGCCGTCGAGACCCAGGCCAGCGACATCCATATCGAGCCGTTCGAGGACCGCCTGCGCGTCCGCTACCGTCATGACGGTGTCCTGCAGGAAATGGAGAGCCCGCCTGCCCGCCTGATCCCGGCGATCGTCAGCCGGGTCAAGATCATGGCCCGGCTGGATATCGCCGAACGCCGGCTGCCGCAGGATGGCCGCATCAAGCTCGCGGTGCGCGGCCAGGAGATCGATTTCCGCGTCTCCACCATTCCCTCGCTGCATGGCGAGACCGTGGTGCTGCGCATCCTCGACCGCAACGCCGTGACCTTCGACTATGCGAGGCTCGGTCTCGCTCCCAACGTGGTGGCCCAGCTCGGCGAGCGGCTGGAACTGCCCAACGGCATCGTGCTGGTGACCGGCCCGACCGGCTCGGGCAAGACCACCACGTTGTACACCGGCCTGCTCGGGCTGAACGCCGTGACCCGCAAGGTCGTCACCGTCGAGGACCCGATCGAGTATCAGTTGCGCGGCATCAACCAGATCCAGACCAAGCCGCAGATCGGGCTCACCTTCGCCTCGCTGCTGCGCTCGATCCTGCGCCAGGACCCGGACGTGATCATGGTCGGCGAGATACGCGACCTCGAGACCGCGCAGATCGCGGTCCAGGCGGCGCTGACCGGCCATCTGGTGCTGTCCACCCTGCACACCAACTCGGCCGCCGCCGCCATCACCCGCCTGCGCGACATGGGCGTGGAGGATTACCTGCTCACCGCGGTGCTGCGCGGCGTGCTGGCGCAGCGGCTGGTGCGACGGCTATGCCCGGAATGCCGCGAACCCTTCGAAGCACCCGACGCCCTGATCGAGCGCTTCGGCCTCGACCGCCGCACGACGCAGCGGCCGATCACCCTGTTCCACGCACGCGGCTGCACGCATTGCCGCGGCACCGGCTATCGCGGACGGCAGGCGATCGCCGAGTTCCTGGTGCCGGATGCCGCCATCGAGCGGCTGATCTTCGCGCGCACCGACCATAGCGCCATCGAGCGCGCCGCCGTCGATGGCGGCATGGTGACCCTGTTCGACGCCGGTATCGAGGCGGCGCTGGCCGGCACCACCACCCTCGAGGAAGTCGCCCGTTCCATCCGCGCGGAAAACTAGCTTGGCCAGCTACCGCTTCACCGCCATCACCCCTGCCGGCACCCTGGTCCGTGGCGTCACGGAGGCGGCCAGCGAGGCCGAGGTGATCGCGCTGATCCGCCGCCAGGGCAACATCCCGATGCGCACCGACGCGGCCAGAAGCGGCGGCGCCGCACTCGACAGCTTGCTCAAATTCGAGTTCTCGCGTCGCAACCTGAGCCGCGGCGAGGTCACGCACTTCACCCGCGAGCTGGCCGTGATGCTCGGGGCCGGCCAGGATCTCGACCGCGCCCTGCGCTTCCTCGACGAGACCGCGCCGAACGCGCGCGTGCGCGCCGTCATCCTGTCGCTCCGCAACCAGGTGCGCGACGGCGCGACATTGCATGCGGCCCTCGCCAGGCATCCGGGCAGTTTCCCCCGGCTGCATATCGGCCTGGTCCGCGCCGCGGAGGCCGGTGGCAATCTCGCCGTCACGCTGGAACGCATCGCCACCCTGATGGAGCGCGAGCGGGCCCTTGCCGCGACGCTGACCTCGGCGATGATCTATCCCGCCATGCTGAGTTTCGCCGCGGTCGGCGCGATCGTGCTGCTGCTGACCGAAGTGCTGCCGCAATTCACGCCGCTGTTCGAGCAGAACGGCGCGGCCCTGCCCCGCTCGACGCAGCTTTTGATCGATGCCGGGGCGCTGATCAGCCATGACGGGCTGTGGCTGCTGCTGGGCCTGGCGGCGATCGGGCTGCTGCTGCGGCAGGCGCTACGCAACCCGGTTGCCCGCGCGCGCCTCGATCATCTGGTATTGCGCCTCCCGGTGGTGGGCAGCCTGCTGAGCGAGGCGCTGGCGTCGCGCTTCACCCGCACGCTCGGCACCCTGCTGCTCAACGGCGTGCCGCTGATCGCGGCCCTCGGCATTGTCCGCGACGTGATCGGCAACCGCGCCGGGCTCGCCGCGATCGACCGCGCCACCGAAAGTGCCAAGGGAGGTGCGGGATTGTCGCGCACCCTCGGCGAGACCGGAATCTTCCCCGCCCGCATGATCCATCTGCTGCGCCTCGGCGAGGAAACCGCCCAGCTCGGGCCGCTGTCGCTCCGTGCCGCGGAGATCCACGAGGAAAACACCCGGATCCGGGTGCAGCGTCTGGTCGCACTCCTGGTGCCGGTGATCACCATCGTCATGGGTGTCGCCGTGGCCGGCATCGTCTCGTCCCTGCTGCTCGCCATGCTGAGCCTGAATGATCTTGCGCAATAATGCGCCATCCGCTCCCGAGGCCGGCTTCACCCTGATCGAGATGATCGTGGTGCTGGTGGTGCTGGGGCTGACCGCCGGTATCCTGATCGCGCGCGGCCCGACCCGCTCGGCGACCATCGACCTGCGCGCGGCCTCGCGCACCCTCGCCGACGAGATGCGCCATGCCCGA
>CAXTCT010000344.1:0-2908 GCA_964242565.1 uncultured Acetobacteraceae bacterium
GAACAATTCTACAACGACCATGGCGCGAGGCTCGGCCACTCGCCGAACATGTTCTTCGACGAGGAATGGTATCTTCGCACCAATCCCGATGTGGCGCTCCAGGTCGAACTCGGCGCCCTGCGGTCGGGTTTCGCGCATTATTGCCATGATGGGTATCGGGAGCGTTCGCCGCACTGGCTGTTCTCGGAGAAGTTCTACCTCAGCTCGTATGCCGACATCACGCGCGGGGTCCTGGACCGGCACGGTCTGGTCAACGGCTATGACCATTACCTGACGCTGGGCGACCGTGGCTTTCGCAGCGGGCACTGGTTCTTCGATGCGATGCTGTATCGCCAGCACAAGCCCGAGGCGGACACCTCCGGCAGCGCCGTGGGCGGCTCGTTCGCGCAGTTCCTGGCCGGCGGCGGCGTGGCGGGCAGCCACGCGCGGGTGTCGTGGTATTTCGACCCGGCCTGGTATCTGGCGGCCTATCCGGAGGTCGCGGCCGAGATCGAGGCCGGCCTGTGGAGCAGCGCCCTGCATCATTTCCTGTGCAACCCGACGCCGCAGCGTTTCGAGGCGCTGGAATGGTTCTCCGAGGCCTACTACGCCGCCACCTATCCCGACGTGCAGCTTGCCGTCGATACCGGGCGCTTCCGCAACACCTACGAGCATTTCGTCAAGCATGGCGCCGCCGAGCGCCGCCGGCCGCATCCCGACATCGACCTGCTGCATTACTTCCTCAGCGGCCAGGTGCAGGCCGACCTCGAAGGCGGCGCCTTCCGCGATGCCTTCGCGCACTGGCTGTCCCGGCTCGCCAGCGGCGCGCTCGGCCGCGTCGTCGAGCCGATCGCCGAAAGCCAGTCCAAGCAGCTCTTCGCGCGCGCGGCCGAGAACATGCTGCCCCAGCTCGCCCGGCGCGGGCTCGACTTCACCATTCCCGAGGCGGGGATGTCCGAGGCCGGGGAGCCCGAGCTGAGCGTCATCGTGGTGCTGCACAACCAGTTCGCGCTGACGATGATGGCGATGGCCTCGCTGCGGGCCAACTTCTCAGGCCGCCTCGAGCTGATCCTGGTCGATAGCGGCTCGCATGACGAGACCCGGCATATTGAGCGCTACATCCGGGGGGCCAAGCTGATCCGCTTCGACTATAATGCCGGCTTCGTCGAGAGCTGCAACACGGCCCTGGCCCATGTCACCGCCCCCGCCTTGCTGTATCTCAACAACGACCTGCTGCTGGGCCTGGATGCCTGCCGCCTTGCCCTGGACCGGCTGTTCAGCGCGCCCGGCATCGGCGGCGTGGGGGCGAAGTTCATCCGCACCAACGGCCAGCTGCAGGAGGCCGGCTCGATCATCTGGCGCGACGGCACCACCTTCGGCTACCTGCGCGACGCCGATCCCAACGTCCCGGAAGCCAATTTCCTGCGCGAGGTGGATTACTGCTCGGGCGCCTTCTTGATGCTGCGCACCGCGCTGGTCAGGCAGATGGGCGGCTTCGACGACGATTACCGCCCGGCCTATTACGAGGAGGCCGATTTGTGCGTGCGCCTGCGCAAGGCGGGCTGGCGCATCCTCTACGACCCCGCCGTGGTGATCCAGCATTTCGAGTTCGGCTCGGCCGACATCACCGCCTCGACCCGGCTGATGGCCCGCAACCACAAGATCTTCGTGGGCAAGCATCTGGATTATCTGCGCTACCAGCACCCCGCGCGCGCGCGCAACGCCGTCCATGCGCGCTCGCCACGCCAGCCGGCCGGCAGCCCAAGGCCGCCCAAACCCGGCCAGCCAAACCCGGGCCGCGCGCTGCACATCTTGTTCATCGAGGACCGCATCCCGCTCAGGCGCCTCGGCTCGGGCTATGTGCGCTCGAACGACATCATCCACAGCATGGCGGCCCTCGGCCACCTCGTCAGCGTGTTCCCGATCTACAAGGCGACCGCCAGCCCGATCGAGATCTACCGCGACATGCCCGAGACCGCCGAGGTGCTGTATGAGCGCGGCATGGAGACGCTGGCCGGCTTCATCGAGGAGCGGGCCGGCTATTACGACATCGTCTGGATCGGGCGGACCCATAATCTCGAGCGGCTGCTGCCGATCCTGGGCGACAGCTCCGCCGCCCTGCCGGCGCATGGCCTGGTGCTCGACACCGAGGCGATCGCCGCCCCGCGCGTCATCGAGCAGAACCGCGTGCTCGGCCGGCCGCAGGCGGCAGACCTCGACACGGCCCTGAAGAGCGAGCTGGCCTGCGCCTATTTCTGCCAGAAGATCGTCGCCGTGAACGAGCATGACGCCGGACTGGTGCGCCGTGCCGGTCACTCCAACGTCTCCGTGCTCGGCCACATGAAGCCCACCATGCCGACCCCCTCGAGCTGGAGCCAGCGCCGCGACCTGCTGTTCCTCGGCGCCATCCACGACGCCGGCTCGCCCAACCATGACAGCCTGGAATGGTTCATCCGCGCGGTGCTGCCGCGGCTCGAGGGCCGGCTGGCCCCGGAGATACGCTTCACCGTCGCCGGCTTCGTCCGGCGCGGGGTGGATCTGTCGGAACTGGGACGCGACCCGCGCGTCGACCTGATCGGGCCGGTCGACGACCTCGCCGCACTCTATGACCGGCACCGGGTGTTCGTCGCCCCCACGCGCTTTGCCGGCGGCATCGCCTTCAAGGTCCACGAGGCCGCCAGCTACGGCCTGCCGGTCGTCGCCACCGACCTGCTCTGCCGGCAGCTCGGCTGGCGACACGGCATCGAGATCATGGCCGGCGGCACCGACGACGCAGCCCATTTCGCCGACGCCATCCTCAGCCTCTACAACGACCCCGAATGCTGGAACACCCTGCGCCGCGGCGCACTCGCCAGCCTGCTCGCCGACAACAACCAGGCCCGATACATCGACAGCCTCAGCAACATCCTGCACGATGTCGCCGTCGGCG
>CAXTCT010000345.1:0-2897 GCA_964242565.1 uncultured Acetobacteraceae bacterium
CCGCTCGCAGCAGGTGCGAACGGCGACGCTGGGCACGCTCGCCGCCCTGCTGCTGGCCGAACCCCTGCCGACGCCGGCCATCATCGTGATCGGCGCCGTCGTCACCCTGCGCGACGAGCTCGGTGGATTGTTGAGGTCGCTCTAGCCAAGAACCGGGCCAGCCTCCCGGGATGCCTTACGTCCCGCGCTCCCACAACACATCCGCGCGGCCATCATCGTTGAGATGCCGGCTCAGCACGAACAGATAGTCCGACAACCGGTTGAGCAGCCGGATCACCGCCGGCGTGACCGGCTCGATCGCCGCCAGCGTGACCACCCGCCGTTCGGCGCGACGCATGATCGTGCGCGCGACATGAGCCTGCGCCGAGGCCAGGCTGCCTCCGGGGAGCACGAAACTATCGAGCGGCGTCTGCCGCTCCAGCAGGACGGCGATGACGGTCTCGACGGCGTCGATCGGCCCATCGCCCAGCCGCAGCGAGGCGCCCGCTGCTCCGGGCACGCAGAGGTCGGCGCCGACAGCGAACAGCATGTTCTGCACGCGCCCGAGGAAAAGCGCGGCTTCGCTGCCGGCCGGGAGGCCGGCACGCAATACTCCCAGCGCGGCGTTGGCCTCGTCGACGGTGCCATAGGCTTCCACCCGCGCGGAGTCCTTGCTGACCCGTGCCCCGTCGCCGAGGCTGGTCAGGCCGAGATCGCCGCCGCGGGTGACGACCCGATCGATTCGTATGCTCACGCGTTGCCGCTACCTTGCTGGCGCCCGACCGTCTGCAGCACCGCGAAGCCTTCGAATTGCGGGCCGCCGATATAGAGCGACCGGGTGCTGCTCTGCCCGGCCGCGGCATGGGCCTGGCGGAAGGCATCCGACCGGGTCCAGGCCTCGAACTCGGCTTCCGACGCCCAGACCGTGTGCGAGACATAGAGCGCATGGTCGTCGTGCTTCGGACCGCGCAACAGGTGGAATTCGACAAAGCCGGGCACGTTGCGCAAATGCACGTCACGCGACAGCCAGACCTGTTCGAAATCGGATTCCGATCCGGGAGCGACCCGGAACCGGTTCATGGCGATGAACATAACGGCGAAACCTTCATGTTTCGCCCCAAGCCGCGGGCCGGGGCGTCCGCAACCTACGACGCGTCGGCGTTGGCGTGATGATGATGCCTCATGGCGTGGTGATGCATCGGCGTCGCCAGCTTCTGCGCCATGGTCAGATGCTGCTGGACGATCGGCACGGTCTGGGCGGCGAAGCTCTTGAGGTCCGTGTCGGTGCCGGAAGCGGCCTCGGTCTGGTAGGCCTCCAGCATGGCCTGATGGCCGGCAATCTGGCCGGCGACATAGTCATGGTCGAACTTGCGGCCCTTCTCCCCTTGCAACGTCGCCATCATCTTCTGCTGGTCGTCATTCGGGCCGGCCGGCATCACGGCCCCCTTTGCGGTGGCGATCTGCTTGAGCTGGGCGTCGCCGGCGGTGTGGTCCTTGATCATCTGGTCGGCAAAGGCCTTGACCCGCGGGCTGCTGGAGTTCTGGTCGGCGAGCTGGCCCATCTGAATTTCGGCCATGCCGCCCTGTGCGGCGGTCTGGATGAAGCTGGCGTCGGCGGCAGCCAGCGGCGGCGGCATGGGGGCCGCGACCGGCGCCGCGGGAGGCGGATTGGAGGCACAGGCCGCGAGCGGCAGCAAGGCGAGGGCGAAGCCCCAGCGGGCATAGGTGTTCATCAGGGAGATCCTCAGCAGGGAAACAGGTCCACGAACACGTTGTAACGCCGTTTCGGTCGCCGCGTTCGCCAAAGCCATATTATTACAAGATCGATCCGTCTGCGGCGGGAATCATCGGTCGTCCCGGAAAGCCTCCACCGCATTGACCAGGGCGCGCCGGATGCCGGGCTCCAGAGCGGAATGGCCCGCATCGGGGATCAGGCTCAGCCTTGCCGCGGGCCAGGCCTGCGCCAGTTGGAATGCGCTGCGGGCCGGGCAGATCATGTCGTAGCGCCCCTGGACGATTTCGGCAGGCAGATGGGCGATCCGCCCCATGCCCGCCAGCAGGCCTTCCGGCGGCAGGAACAGCCCGTTGGCGAAATAATGCGCCTCGATCCGCGCCAGCCCCAGTGTGGCGCGATCGCGCGAGAAGCCGGCGACGCTGCCCGGGGTCGGCAGCAGCGTCGAGCAGGTGCCCTCGTAAACCGACCACGCACGCGACGCCGGCAGGTGGATGGCGGGATCCGGGTCGGTCAGGCGGGACAGATAGGCGCCCAGCAGGTCGCCGCGCTCGTCCTCGCGCACATGTCCCGCAAAGGCGGCGTGCGCATCGGGGAAGATCTGCGCGAGGCCGTAAAGGAACCAGTCCAGTTCCTCCGGCCGTCCCAGGAACACCCCGCGCAGCACGAGACCGGTGACATGTTCGGCGTGGCGCTGGGCATAGCACAGGCTCAGTGTCGAGCCCCAGGAGCCGCCGAACAGCAGCCAGCTCTCGATGCCCAGATGGCGTCGCAGGGCCTCGATGTCGTCGATCAGCGCCGGCGTGGTATTGGCCGCGATGCTGCCTTGCGGGCGCGAGCGCCCGGCGCCGCGCTGGTCCAACACCACCACCCGCCAGCAGGCGGGATCGAAGAAACGGCGGTGGACGGCGCCCGCACCCGCACCGGGGCCGCCGTGCAGGAACAAGGCCGGGCGTCCCTGCGGATTTCCGACCTGCTCCCAATAGATCGTATGACCGCCCTCGACCGGCAGATATCCGATCTCGTACGGCTCGATTTCCCCAAACAGGTCACCACGCGCCATACCGCGACTATAACCATCTCCGCCGACACAGCTAGGATCCACCCGACGTGACCCTTGAGCCTATTCGATCTCGGCAGGCCGGGATCCGGTTATGGTTCGCTTGCGGCGCCGTGACCGGCCTGC
>CAXTCT010000346.1:0-2888 GCA_964242565.1 uncultured Acetobacteraceae bacterium
TTTCGATCAGAGCGGGCGCGATATCCACAACACCATCCTCCGCACCTTGCCCAACAAGCCGCTCGCGTTCTTCGGCGAAGCCTGGACCGAGCTTTTTCGCAACATCCCGCTGATCGTCCAGCTGTTCCTCTGGTACCACGTCTTCCCGCGCCTCATTCCGCCGCTGGCGCAGGTGCCGGGATAAAGCAGGCCGCCATCCGGCGCCTGATGCGGCGCCAGGCTCGACCGCGCCAGTTCCCGCAGGATCTCGCCGCGGCTGCAGAAGCAGGGATAGAGCAGGCCTTCCCCGGCCATCCTGTCGAGCACGGCGCGATAGGCCGGCATATGCTCGGACTGGAAACGCACCGGCCCGTCCCAGTCCAGCCCGAGCCAGGCGAGGTCGGCCAGGATCGCCGCCGCGTGGGCCGGATCGCAGCGCGCCGGATCGATATCCTCGAATCGGAGCAGGAAACGCCCGCCCGCCGCGCGTGCCCGGCGCCAGGAGAGCAGGGCCGAATAGGCGTGTCCCAGATGCAACAACCCGGTCGGACTCGGCGCGAATCGCGTCGTCACCGGCGCCGCATCGGCCGTTTCGGACGATGTCATCAACCCGAAACGCGGGCTGCTTGCAGGGCTGCGGGGCCTCTGCGATAAAACATGCGGTTATAGACGACCCAAGGCTGCCTTAGGTTTCGCTGACACAAAGCCAAGACACTGCCGGGGTCCCTGAAAGGATGCGTCTTTGCCCGACGGCGGCCTGCAATACCCGGCGCTGGTCCTGAACGCGGACTTCCGCCCATTGTCATATTTTCCGCTTTCGATCTGGTCGTGGCAGGACGCGATCAAGGCGGTGTTCCTCGATCGTGTTTCCGTCCTCAACGAATATGACCGGATGGTGCGCTCGCCGAGCCAGGAATTCCGTCTCCCCAGCGTGATCGCGCTCAAGGACTATATCCCCGCCGCGCGCCGCCCCGCCTTCACCCGCTTCAACGTGTTCCTGCGGGATAATTTTTCGTGCCAATATTGCCATGACCGGCTGCCCACCCACGACCTGACCTTCGATCATGTCGTCCCGCGTTGCCGGGGCGGCCGCACCACCTGGGAGAATGTCGTCACCGCCTGCGGCAGCTGCAACCTGCTCAAGGGGTCGAGGCTGCCAAGGGAATGCCGGATGCATCCGCGCAAGACGCCCAAGCAGCCGTCCACCTGGGAATTGCAGGATAATGGCCGCGCCTTCCCGCCGAACTATCTGCATGAGAGTTGGCGGGACTACCTATATTGGGACACCATCCTGGAGAATTAGCCGTAAAGGCGCGGACGGCGCCGGCCCTGGGAAGCTACCGCGCATTCTCCGGCCATGGGCTCGACCGGGCCTTGTGGCTGGTGAGAAAATCGATCAGCTTGAGCGACTGGTCCGAGGCTTCGACCAGTTGCGGGATGATGGTGCGCAAGATCTGGAAATCCGCCGCCGACAGGCTGCCGAAGATGGTGTCGTTGCTGGGCCGCTGGATCTTGCATAGTTTGTCGAGCAGCGCGCGTCCCTTGGGCAGCACCGTCAGCAATACCCGGCGGCGATCGGCCTGGTTGGTCTTCTTGGCGACGAGGCCGGCTTCGACCAGCTTGTTGACCTCGATGGTGACGAAAGCCCCGCTGAGGCGGAGATGATCGGCCACCTGAATGATGCCGAACCCGTCCTGGTCCTGATGGTGCGCAATCGTTGTCAGGATAGTGTATTGTTGCGCGCTCAAACCTATATACTCGGCGACGCGCGCGCGGTTCTCCTGCATCCGGGCTCCGAACGCCATGATGTCGTGGACAAGCTGGCGAAACGCCTGATCCGAGCCATCCATCAGCAGCTCCGGCCTTGAAACGGTCATGGGCACGCCTCGTTTATGCGCGGCCGAAGCCGCCAATCGGGTTCGCATCGCTGTTACTATTTTTGATACAATTTAACATATATCGACCAGTGCCTCATCCAGCAAGACATCTCTATGGGTTAGGCCGATCATCAGGATGGCGCGGAACCATTGCGCTTTTGTAATGCCGCCGGCACGGCTCCCCGGTACGGCTCCTCGTAGGGATCAGCCGGAATGTTCGTGATCTACGCCATGCTGGCGTATTTCGTTGTCGCAATGAGCAGTGCCGCGATCATCCTTGGCCGGGTGCGCCGGCGCGACCGGAAGCGGGAGCATTCCCGCCCGACCAAAGGCGTGCATGCACGGCCACACAATCCCGCCGCCCGCGCGCGCCTGCTGCACCGGGGAATGTTGCGCGGCAGGACGCTGCGCTTCTACCGCTCGCCGCTGGCGGGTGCGGATTTTCCCTGGACGGCGTTGCGCGATCTCTTCGAGGCTGTGACGGACGGGGCGAGCTACACCGTCGGCGCGGAGTGGATCTATGCCGGCAGCCCGGCACTGGCTCAGGCGATGGTGACCGAGACCGGTCCGGAACTGCTGCTGTCGCACTCGGCCGGAATGGAGCTGCTGAGCAGCCTGACCCCGGAGCCGGACCGGCGCGCGTCCATCGCCCTCGAATTCCGCGAACTCATGGCCGAAGCCTATGTGCTGCAATCGGCCGGACTTTCGCGCGAAGCCTTCCTCGAGCTATGCGCCCTCGCCTCCAGGCGTCCGCCTGACCGCCACGGTTAGACGGCCTATCAGCTTTGGTGCAAAGGCACGATGCGGCCCTCTTGCAGGGTCACGATCCGGTCCATGCGCCGGGCGAGGTCGGCATTATGGGTCGCGATCAGCGCGGCCAGCCCCTCGTCGCGAACCACGCGCAGCAGCTCGTCGAACACCTGGTCGGCGGTCGCCGCGTCGAGATTGCCGGTCGGCTCGTCGGCCAGCAGGATGCGCGGCGTGTTGGCCAGGGCGCGCGCGATCGCCACGCGCTGCTGCTCGCCGCCCGAC
>CAXTCT010000347.1:0-2874 GCA_964242565.1 uncultured Acetobacteraceae bacterium
CTGGGCCCAGATGAACAGTCCGGGCTGGGGCGCTCCTCCACCGAAACCTCCTCCAGCGAGGTGAGCAGCAGCAGCTGGCGTTGCAGGGCGCTCAATCCGCCATCCACGGCGCCCGGATCGACCAGGCCGATGTTGAAGCGCCTGGTCACCCATACATACAGGCCATGCCGGGCGGTGACCGCGTCGAGCGGAGCCGAGATCAGTTCGCGCAGGCTCTCGGCGACGAGCAGGTCCCCACGCGGTTGGCTTCCGGTCAGGGCGCGTGCATAACGTCGTGCATAGGGAAGGGCGCGGATCAGGTCGTCACGCCGCGTACTGGCCATCAAGCGTCTCTCTCTGAATGAAATTTCGGCTCTGGATGCGAAACGAGGTCGGGTTGGTTCATCTGGCTGCAGGGCGACAGCTTTCGGAAGACCAGATTTCGGACGGACGGGATCGCGACCTGCACCGGCGCATCTCCGAATTGCTGCCGGACCTGCGGGGATTTGCACGCTCCCTGACCCGCGATCCAGCCGCCGCCGATGATCTGGTCCAGGATACCGTGGTCCGCGCGCTGGCCGCCAGGGCACAATTCCAGCCCGACACCAACCTGAAGGCGTGGCTGCTCACGATCGAGCGCAACGCCTTTTTCGAGCAGGCGCGCCGCCGCCGGCGCGAATGCCAGGTGCTCAGCGAGCATAGGCCCGATCCGGGCAGTGCCGCACCCAGCGTGGCTCTCCGCGCCGAGGTGTCGGACCTGCAGCGCATGCTGTTCACCCTGACGCCGCTGCTGCGCGAGGCGCTGGTGCTGGTCGGCGCCCAGGAGCTCAGCTACGAGCAGGCCGCGATCATCTGTGGCGTGCCCGCCGGAACCGTCAAGGCGCGCGTCTCGCGCGCGCGAAGCCAGCTTGCCCGCACGGTGGCGCGAAGCAATACGGGATGATCGTGTTCGCCCGGTTTGCGCGTGCGTCATCATCATGCTGTCCATAAGGAACGTCGTCGAAACCGGCCTCCGGCGTGCATGCCGGAGCCTAGCCTGTCGCACCGGGAACGCCAAATCGGGCGGCCTCGCTTTTCGATGACGCTCCGGTTTTCGTGAACATGTCTCGTCTGGTGGGATGCAACGTTGGCCTGGGCCGGTTCATTGGTCCAACAGAAACGGAGAGAATGCCCTTATGTCGATCCTCGCATCGAACCCAGCCTCGAACGGCTTTCATGGCCAGGTCATTGCCATTCTCCCCAAGCTTCGCGTGCAGGCCCTGGCGCTGACGCGCAATCGCGCGGCGGCCGAGGACCTGGTCCAGGATGCGGTCTGCAACGCGCTTTCCGCCCAGGCGAGTTTCATTCCCGGCACCAACTTCGCGGCATGGATGCATCGCATCCTGCGCAACCGCTTCATCTCCAACCTGCGCAAGCGCCGCGATACCACGGACATCGACGACGTGCCGGCGGCCGCCTTCGCCACCGAGGCGCCGCACGAGGACCGTCTGGCCCTGAAGGATCTGGGCAAGGCGATGACCCGCCTGCCGGCCGACCAGCGCGAGGCGCTGATCATGGTGGTCGTCCAAGGCATGAGCTACGAGGCGCTGGCCGAAGCGACAGGTTGCGCGGTCGGCACCGCCAAGAGCCGTGTCTTCCGGGCCAGGCGCCAGCTCGAGGCATGGCTGATGGGTGAGACACCCGACCGCGGCGACAGCCGGGCCGCGGCGAAGGCGGCGCGGCTTTCCAGGCTGGTCGGTGTCTCGTCCCAGCCCGCCGCCCCCGTGTCGGGTGCCGCGGTTGCGTCGGGCATCCTGTCCTAGCCTTGCGGTCGCTTCGCCGCGCGATGCAACCAAGCTGGGGGTTGCGTCGCTAAGGTGAGGTCGGCGATGCCGAGAATGACCGCAGGACAGATGCCACTCGATGACGCAGGGCAAGGACAGTCTGGACCCGCCATCGCGGCAACCGCCGCGGCGGGCCCGGCGCAAGCCCGATACGGCTTTCGACCTGTGGCTCTCGCGTGGCCTGCACCAGATGTTCGATGATATCGCCAAGGAGCCCCTGCCCGATGAGCTGCTCAGGCTCATCGAGGAGGACAAGGGCCAATAATCCCGGCGCCGCGACGCGCGATGGCTCGGCGGGACCGCCCCGGGGACAGGAAGAATGCTGGACCGGGCGGGCTTCCCGGGGGCTAGTGGAGAGCGCATGATGCCCGCTGACCGCGCCGCGGCACCACTTGAAATCGCCCGTGCCGGACGGTCCCGTGTCGGCCGATGGCACCGCGTCCGGAGGATGTTCGAGACGATCAGCGCGAGGATGATCGCCGTCATCCTGCTGTCCTCGATTCCGCTGGCGGTGCTCAGCGGGTTGCTTTCGTGGCATAACTATCAAACCGCATCGGACTTCAGCAGCGCCCGCGCCATCTCGCTGGTCAGCGCGCTGCACGGCCGCGCGCAGCAGGATCTTGCTCAATCCGCGGCTTTCCTCCAGGACATCGCGGCACTCGACGAGCTCGGCGACCCTTCGGCCTGCAACACCGCCCTGCGTGTCGCGCGGCTGACCCAGGCGCCGCGTTACGATGCGCTCAGCGTGGTGGACCGGAGCGGGCGGATCCTCTGCAGTTCGGGCGTCCCGGCCGTGGCGCCCCACGGGCCGGTGCAGGGTTCCGCCTTCGAGATACGCGGGATCACCCTCCGGCATGATCCGGACGGCAGCCCGGTCATGCTCGCCGAGTTGCTGTCGCACAGCCCGGTGGATCCCTCCCGCTTCGTATGGGCGGAGGTGCGTCTGGGGTGGCGCAAGGGCGATTTGTTCGGCGGCCACGGGCGCACCCGCATGCTCGACGACGACCTGCAGATGCGGGCCTGGCTGGTGGACTCAAAAGGCGAAACCGCGCCCCTGTGCCAGAATTGCGGC
>CAXTCT010000348.1:0-2849 GCA_964242565.1 uncultured Acetobacteraceae bacterium
GCCCGGAACGAGGCCGAACGCCGGATTGCCGCCTTGCAGCCGCAGGTGCGCGAGGTCGAGGCGCTGCGCGCGCGCATCCGCGCCGTCACGGCCGGTACCGACACCATTGCCGACGCGCACGCGCGCCTTGGCGATCCACTCGACCTGCTCGCCGCCCTCACCCGCGTTCTGCCCGACGACACCTACCTGACCGATCTTGCCTTGCGGGACGGCGTCATCACCGTGACCGGGCAGTCGCCGGGAGCGGTGAAACTCATCCCGGCGTTGAATGCCGATGCGGCGTTCGTGGCACCGGCTTTCTCCGCCCCGGTGACGAGGATCGAGTCCAACAACTCCGACCTGTTCTCGATCCGGGCCGGGGTGGCCCAACATCAGGTCGGCCCCGACAACGCGGCTGTGGCTCCGAGCGGGGAGCCGGCCCGCTGATGGCGACGCTCGATCTGCCGACCGGCCGCAACGGACGCATCCTCGCGGTGCTGATCGCGCTGCTGGTCCTGGCGCTGGCCTGGCGCGCAATCGCGGTGCCTCTCATCGGCTGGCACGACGACCGGCAGGAGACGCTGGAGCAGCGGCAGGCGCTGGCCGACCGCATGGCAATGTTGGTGCAGCGGCTGCCGATGCTGCGAAGCCAGGCACAAGCCCTTGCCGCCTCCGGTCAGGCAAGCGCCGGCTCCCTGATCGAGGGCAACAGCGACGCTGTCGCCAGTGCGGCGATCCAGGAAAAGGTGTCTGCCATGGCCGCGAGCCTCGGCCTGAGCCTGTCCTCGACGGAAACGCTTGCGGCCACGCGGGAGGGTGCCTATCGCCGTGTGGGCGTCCGCGTCTCGCTCGATGCGCCCTTTCCGGTGGCGGTGCATCTGTTGCAGTCCATCGAGACGGCGCAGCCGAGCCTGCTGGTCAATGACCTCCAGATACATGGCACCCGCCTGCTCGGTCAGTCCGACAACGCGCCGCTGAATGTTGCCTTCACGGTGCTCGGCTTCCGCCGCTTCGATGCCTCCGTGCCGGAGCCGGCCGGACCGCCGGCTGCCGATGCGACAGACGAGTAGGCGCCGGTGAACCGCCTCCCGCTGGCAGCCCTGGCGGCGCTGGCCTGCCTGCTTGTCGTCCTGCTCCTGATCGAGAGCCATGGCCGCGAGGAAACGCCGCTTCCGCTCTCCATTTCGACGCAGGCGCCCGCTGCGGCGAGCGGCATGTCCCTCAGCCACGCCATCTCCCGCGCACCGCTGGAAAGCCGGGTGCAAACGGTGCTCGCCCGGCCGATCTTCAGCCCGTCGCGCCGGCCGGGAAGTGCCGTCGCGGCGCCCAGCACCGCGTTGCCGCGTTTGGCCGGGATCATCGTTGGACCGGGCGGCGCCAGGGCGATCTTTGCCAGTTCCGGCGACAGCAGGGCAATCATCGCCGCGGCCGGTGGCCGTGCCGGTCCCTATCTGATCCGGGCGGTCGGCCTCGCCGGGGTGTCGGTGGTCGGCCCGAACGGGGCGGAGCTGCTACATCCGGCGTATGACCGCAATGGACCGCGTACGGCTGTCGGGGCGTCGGGCGACTCCGCGCCGCCCTCCATCCTCGATTTGCTGCGCTCGCGCGTGCAGAACGGCGGCGGCCTGAACCGGTCCCTGATTTCCCCTCCCATCCTCCAGCCCCAAACCAACCGGTAGGGCTGGTCCGCACCATGGGCGTCCGCAAAGAATGAGCGAAAGATGAGCGGTTCACGAGCGCTATGGGCAACCGCCGGCCTGGCCGCCCTGTTGTCCGGGTGCAGCCCCGTGCAGCAGCCGGTCATCGGTCCGTTGCCCCGGCTGCAGCATCCATCCGCCCGCGCCCAGCCGCGCATCGACGGCGAGATCGGGGCGAACGACGCGCCGGGTCCGGCCCTGCTGAGCTACGGGCGGACGCCAGGGCGCGCCGCCCGGAATGCCCGCGTGCAGACGAATGGCAGCATCACGCTGGATTTCGCCGACACCGACATACGCGATGCGGCGGCGCAGATCCTCGGCACCTTGCTGCATGACAACTACACGATCGACCCCGCGGTGAAAGGCAACGTTACCCTGCACACGGCGACGCCCCTGAGCACGGCACAGTTGCTGCCGGTCATGCAGGCATTGCTGGCGCAGGTGGGTGCGGAGATGCTGCAGTCGGACGGCCTCTACCGGATCGTCGCCGTCGGCGTGACCCCCGGCGCGGGCGGCGGCCCGGGTTCGGCCAATCTCGCCTTGGCGGATGGCTCGTCGGTCGGTGGTTCGTCGATGGTGACGCTGCGCTACGCCAATGCCGACGACCTTGCCCGTGCGCTGCAGCCCTTCGTCGGCGGCGGCGGCCGTATCACCGCTGTGCCGGGCAGCAACGCCCTGCTGATCGCGGGCGACGCGGGCGTACGCAATACGCTGTCGAGCCTGATCGCGGCGTTCGACGTCGATACGCTGGCCGATCAGTCCTATGCCTTGCTGCCGGTCGAGAGCGGCACCGCCAAGGACATGGCGACGGCATTGCAGGAGGCCCTGCGCGGCCAGAGCAAGACGCTGGCCGAGATCGTCCGGGTGATCCCGATGAGCCGGGTCGACGCCGTGCTCGTTGTATCGGCCCAGCCGCGCTACATTGGTGACGCGCGCCGGCTGTTCCAGCTGATCGACCGCAACCGGCGCAACACGGTGCGCGCCTGGCATGTGTATTATTTGCAGAACAGCCACGCCAGCGACACCGCCAACCTGCTGCAGCAGGCCTTCACCCCGAACAATGTCACCGTCCAGCCGAGCACGCCGCGACAGCTGCCGCAGAACAGCCAGCTCGGCAGCAATCAATCGGGCGGCGGCGGCAGCCTGGGCAGCGGCGGCCCTGGCGGCAGTTCC
>CAXTCT010000349.1:0-2839 GCA_964242565.1 uncultured Acetobacteraceae bacterium
AAACCACGGGACCGGGCACGCCGCTCGACCTGCCGCGCGGCCCCAACGCGCTGTGGAGCGCGGGCGGGATGATCGGGGCGGCGTCGGTTCCCTGAACGTAAGCGTTCCGACGAAAACGCCTCCTCCGCCTGGTGCGGAGGGGGCGTTTTGTCAGGCGTCGGGAAAGCGGGTGATCAGGCGAGGCTGATCGCCGCCGCTTCCGGACCTTTCTGGCCCTGCACCACCTGTACACGGGTCGCCTGTCCCTCGTTCAGGCTGGACAGGCCGGAGCGCTCGAGGGCGGAGGCGTGAACGAAGATGTCCTTGCCGCCGGTGTCTGGAGTGATGAAGCCGAAGCCCTTGGTCGCGTTGTACCATTTCACGATGCCGCGAACCTCCTCGGCCTGCGACAGGTCGGGGGTGACGCGACCGCTGCGGAAGCCGCCCGGGGCGGCGCCGCCGGCGCGCGGGCCGCCGAAGCCGCCGGGGGCGGAACGGGGACGCTCCGGCTGGGCGGTGCTCTCGTCGACCGACAGCACTTCGGCAACCTGACGGCCTTTCGGGCCCTGGCCGATGCGGACGCCGAGGGTAGCACCGGGACTGACGGAATCATGGCCCGACTGGGTCAGCGCATTGGCGTGGAGGAACACGTCACCCGAGCCATCCGACAACTCGACGAAGCCGAAGCCCTTTTCGCTGTTGAACCATTTGACGCTGGCGCTGATCTCCGGCCCCGAGGCGATGACCTGCGATCCGCCGCCGGGCGCGCCACCCATCGGTCGGCGCGCGGGAGGACCGCTTCGATCCCCGAAGGTGGGGGCTGGGACGAAATCATCGTCAAACCCGCCGCGGCGTGGGGAACGGGGGCTGCGGTCGGTCCTGTTACTTCTCAACGGTCGTAATCCCGAGATCTAGATGGTGTCGTCCTGATCAGGCGCACCGGGTGAAGGCGATATCATTCTCTCGACAATCATCCATTTGGATGAAGTCGGACCATGGCATAGCACGATCGGGCCTGCACGGAACACCGCAAACCCTCACCTGATCGTGTAGTTTGATGGCAATTATGCGTCAGCCGCCACGATGCCACCGGGGAGGCCGGCCCGATAGGGATGAAATTCGTGCCAGTGCCGCGCGATGTCGATGCGCCGCGGGATCCATACCCCTTCGTGGGCCAGCACATGGTCCATGAAGCGGGCAAGGGCCGCGGCGCGGCCGGGCCGTCCGGCGAGGCGGCAATGCAATCCGACCGAGAGCATCTTCGGCGCGGTTTCGCCTTCGCGCCAGAGCAGGTCGAAGCTGTCGCGCAGATAAACAAAGAAATCCTCGCCTTGGGCAAAGCCGGCCGGGCTGGCGAAGCGCATGTCGTTGGCGTCCAGCGTGTAGGGGATCACCAGTTGCGCCCCGCCCGGATGGGGGTCCCAGTAGGGCAGGTCGTCGGCATAGGAATCCGAGGCATACAGAAAGCCGCCCTCGGCGGCGACCAGGGCCTGGGTGTTCGGGCTGCAGCGTCCAAGGTAGAAGCCCAGCGGGCGGCTGCCGAGGATGCGCGTCTGCACATCGATGGCGCGCCGGAGGTCGTCGCGTTCGCGCCCGATATCGACATGCTGGTAATCGATCCACCGGTAGCCGTGGCTCGCGATCTCGTGGCCCGCTTCCCGCATGGCGAGGGCGATCTCCGGCATCCGCTCGATCGCCATGCCGACCGCGTAGCTGGTGAAATGCAGTCCGCGCTCGGCGAAAAGCCGCAACAGCCGCCAGATCCCGGCGCGGCTGCCATATTCGTAGAGGCTTTCCATGTTCATGTGGCGCGCGCCGGGGATCGGCTGAGCCGGAACGATCTCGGACAGGAACGCTTCCGACGCCGCGTCGCCATGGAGGATGCAGTTCTCCGCACCTTCCTCGTAATTGACCACGAACTGCACGGCGACACGCGCGTCGCGCGGCCATCGCGGGTGCGGCGGATGGGCGCCATAGCCGCGCAGGTCGCGCGGATAGGCGGCCGGGTCCAACGGCGCCGGATCTTCGGGAGCTGGGGGTTTGCTCAGAAGCTTGAACCTCCTAGACATGAAGAGCCGCAACGCGCGCAAAGCCGGGCGGCGGCCCGACGGACAGAACCAGATATAGTGAGCCTCATGACGCGCAGCTTGACCAGCCTCATTCCTGCGGGCGCCATGCTCGCCAGTCTCTCCGTGACGGACGCGGCACGCGCGGCACCCTTGCAGGATCCATACGGAACCTGGACCCTGCAGGCGGAGAATGATGCGGTCTCGACCCAGAAAGGCACATCCGACCAGTATTACACCTCCGGGCTGCGCATCGGCTGGATGTCGGGCACCGACAATCAGCCGCCGGCCATCGCCAACCTCAACAGCGCGATCTGGGGCGATGGCGTGCAGCGTATCAGCCTGGGGCTGCAGCAGTCGATCTTCACGCCACGCGGAACCCAGCTCAACCCGCCCAATCCGCATGACCGCCCCTATGCCGGCGTGCTGCTCGCCACGGCCAACCTGATCAGCGATACCGATATCTCGCGCAGCCTGTTCGGCGTGCAGGCGGGCGTGCTCGGCTCGTATGCCGGCGGCTACCAGGTGCAGAACGGCTTCCACAGCCTGATCGGCGACACGCCGAACCGCGGCTGGTCGCACCAGCTGCCGAACCAGCCGATCCTGCAGCTTCAGGCCCAGCGGATCTGGCGCTTTCCGGTGGTGAACGCCTACGGCGTCTCGATCGACCTGCTGCCTGTCGCCGCGGCGGCCGGCGGCGACTTCCGGACCTACGCCCTGATCGGCGGCACCGTGCGCATCGGCCAGGGGCTGGACAGCGACTTCGGCACGCCGCGCATCAGCCCCGGCCTCGA
>CAXTCT010000350.1:0-2837 GCA_964242565.1 uncultured Acetobacteraceae bacterium
GCTCCAGGGCCAGTACCAGTCGTTCACGGAAGCCCGGATGGACCGCCTGCGCGCGGCAGGCTACCCGGGCCAGTTCACGCCGCTAGAAGAAGGCGTGCGCCGCTATGTGCAGCACCACCTCGCCTCCGGAGCGCCCTACGTCTGATGCTGACCTTCCCGCACTTCAGCCCGAACCTCATCCAGGTCGGCCCCTTCGCGGTCCGCTGGTACGCGCTGGCCTACATCGTCAGCCTGCTGATCGGCTGGCGAATCGTGCGCAGGCTCGACCAGTTGCCGCCCCGCGTCTGCACCCCCGAACAGACCGACGACTTCCTGACCTGGGCCACGCTCGGCGTCATGCCCCGGCAGCCGTCACCGTCCCGCGCACCAGCAGCAGGCTGCGCAGGCGCTGCTCCATCACCGCGGCACGCAGCCGCGCCGTCACGATCGCCGCGAAGCCGAACGAGAAGCCCAGGGTGGAAACCAGCAGGGGCCAGAGCATCGACATCGACATGGTGGGCGCGCCGGTCAGGGTGATGCTGTCCGGCTGATGCAGGGTGTTCCACCATTGCACGCTGAACTTGATGATCGGCAGGTCGACGGCGCCGACGAGCGCCAGGATCGCGGCCGCACGGTAGCCGCGCTGCGGCTCGTCGAAGGCGCGCAGCAGGGCGATGTGGCCGAGATAAAGGAAGAACAGCACCAGCACCGACGTCAGCCGCGCATCCCAGACCCACCACGCGCCCCACATCGGCTTGCCCCAGAGCGAGCCGGACGCCAGGCAGATGGCGGTGATCGAAGCGCCGACGGGGCCGATCTCGGCCGCCGCCAGATCCGCCAGCGGATGCCGCCAGACCAGGGACAGCACCGAGCACGCCGCCAGCGCCATATAGCCCGCCGACGCCAGCCACGCCGCCGGCACGTGGACATACATGATGCGCACGGCATCGCCCTGCTGCCAGTCCGCCGGAGAATAGAACAGCCCCCATACCAGTCCCCAAATCGTCAGGATCAGGGCAGCCGCGTTGAGCCAGCCCTGCAGCCGCCCGGAGACGCGGAGGAAGCGGCCCGGATTGGCGAACCGGTGCAGGATTCCGCCGCCCCGTCCGGAAGCTGGCTTTGCATAGGTTGGAACGGCATCCAAAATCGGCAGGCCTCAGCGTAGGCGGAACCGGGAGGAAATGCGTCCTGACGGTCCCATTGTGAAGCCCCATCCTATCATCATCATCGCGGTTCGGAACATGCGGCGGTAGGGTGGAACTCGATCAGGACCCCGACATCCTTCCCAGCCACGAGGGAACCAGCATGCTTTTCGCCATAATCTGCACCGACAAGCCCGGCCGTCTCGAAACCCGGCTGGCGGTGCGTGCCACCCATCTGTCCTATCTCGAGCGTTACGTGGACAAGCTGGTGCATGTCGGCCCGCTGCTTGATACCGACGGCCGGCCCTGCGGCAGCCTGCTGGTGGTCGATGTCGCCGACCGGGCGGAGGCGGAGGGTTTCGCCGCCAGCGACCCCTATGCGGGCGTCGATCTGTTCGAGAGCACGGTGATACGCGGCTTTCGCACCGTGTTCCGCGATGGCGCCGTGGCCGAATGACGAGGCCCCGGGCCAGGAGTTACTGGCTGGTCAAATCCGAGCCGGACGCCTTCTCCTGGGCGCAGCAGACCGAACGCGGCATCGAGCCCTGGACCGGCGTGCGCAGTCACGAGGCAAAGCGCAACCTGATGGCGATGCACGAGGGAGACCTCGCCTTCTTCTACCATTCGAACATCGGCAAGGAGATCGTCGGCGTCGTCGAGGTCGCCCGCGAGGCCTATCCCGATCCCAGCGTGAAACCCGGAGGCCGGGCGGGGGACTGGGTCTGCGTGGACATGCGCGCGATCGGGCCGTTCGCGCGTGCCGTGACGCTGGCCGAACTGAAGGGATATCCGGATTTGGCCGATATGGCGCTGATCCGCCGGTCCCGCCTTTCCGTGGCGCCGGTCTCGGCCGAACATTGGGACCGGATCAGCCAGATGGGCGGCTGGAGCATGGGGTAGCGTCGCGTGTTCAAAGCCCCCGTCTCGAGGCGCCCGTTTCAAGGTGCGCCGTCGATGCTCTGTTCCAGCAGCCTGTCCTTGCCGGTTGCCGGCTGGCCGGCGAAGGTGCTGGTGCCGCCCGTCCTGTCATAGGGCGCGTCCACCGGAGCGGCAATCCGGAGCGGCATTCCGAGAATGCTGATCGGCGAGCCCGAACCGGTGCCGGTCGAGGTGCTCTGCCGTTCCGTGACGCCAGGCATGCCTGTGCTGGCGGGGGTGGATACGGAATTCCGGTCCGCCGTGGCGCCTGCCGCCAATGAGTTCGACGAGGATGCGCGCAGGGCCTGAGCCGAGGCCGGAGAAGCCGCGGACAGGCCGAGCAGGGCGGCGCCGGCGAGAATGAACGCCGGCATGACCAGGCGTGCGGAACAAAAGGCCATGGCGACAGACTCCACAAGGAGGGTTGGGTTCAGCCGCATCAACGCCGGTCCGGCTCGACCGCTATCATACCGAAGGCTTCAACCAAAAGAGAGGCCTTACATTCCGGGATTCAATCGTGATTAGATCGTTAATTGTACTTTTCAACATTTTGTGACTCCGAAATTCGTTCGGACGCGTTATGTGGCTGTACCCGCAACGACAGGATCGGCGGCTTCTTGATGCTTGCTCCAGGCTTCGCACACGAACAGACAGCCATCAGTGCGCATGAGATCATCGTCGACCAGGCCGCCCTTCCGTCCCTGGCGCTGTCACCCTCTTTCGCTCCCGCGCTGACCCCGGGCGCGCATGGCGCTCAGCCGGACGACAGCCCGGCGGTCACCATCGGCGGCCGCATAC
>CAXTCT010000351.1:0-2828 GCA_964242565.1 uncultured Acetobacteraceae bacterium
AACCGGTCCTTGACCTCGGCCCAGAGGGCGACCCGGCGCAAGGCGTCCTCGATGCGGGAATCCATCTCCGCGCGCGAAAGCTTCTCGTGCAGGCGCACGCCGAAGGCGATGTTGTCATACACCGACATCGGAAACGGCGTCGGCTTCTGGAACACCATGCCGACGCGCGAGCGCAGCTCGTTGGCCTGCATGCCGCCGTCGAGGATGTTCTGGCCGCCAAGCAGCACCTCGCCGGTGGCGCGCTGGCCCGGGTACAGATCGAACATCCGGTTCAGCACGCGCAGCAGCGTCGATTTGCCGCATCCGGACGGCCCGATCATGCCGGTGACCCGGCGCTGCGGCAGATCGAGCGTGATGTTCCTCAGGGCGTGATTGTTGCCGTAATAAAAGTCCAGCTTGCTGATGGCGATCATCGCCGGTGTTTCCGGCAACGCGGTGTTGCCCACGCGCGGCGCGGCGAAGGACGCGCGGCCGACCGGCGAGCCGGCCGCGACGGGGTTGCTGGTCTGGTCGTTCATGTCCTGTCCGATCGGCCGAGGCCCGCGCGCGCGATGATGTTGATGAAGAGGACGCCGGCGGTGATCAGCAATGCCGCCGTCCAGGCCAGCTGCACCCAGTCGTCATAGGCCGAGCCCGCATATTGATAGATCGTGACCGGCAGGCTCGCCATCGGCGTGCGCAGGTTGACCGACCAGTCGAGATTGCCGAGCGAGGTGAACAGCAGCGGCGCCGTCTCGCCGGAGATGCGCGCGATCGCCAGCAGGATGCCGGTGGCGATGCCCTTGCGGGCGGCGCGGACGCTGACCAGCATCACCACTTTCCATCGCGGCGCGCCCAGGGCGGCGGCGGCCTCGCGCATCGCCACCGGCACCAGGCTCAGCATGTCCTCGGTGGTGCGCACGACGATCGGGACCACCAGGATGGCCAGGGCGATGGCGCCCGCATAGCCCGAGAAATGCCCGCTCGGCGCCACCAGGATCAGATAGACGAACA
This sequence comes from uncultured Acetobacteraceae bacterium, assembly GCA_964242565.1. Taxonomy (GTDB): domain Bacteria; phylum Pseudomonadota; class Alphaproteobacteria; order Acetobacterales; family Acetobacteraceae; genus Lichenicoccus. The sequence goes on from CAXTCT010000351.1 coordinate 994, forward strand.
GGCCCACCAGGATCGAGGGCGCCGACAGCAGCATGTCCGACACGAAGCGCACCGCGGAGGCGACCCATGAGCCGGCGCCGAACTCGGCCAGGAAGATCCCGGCGAGCAGCCCGACCGGAGCCCCGATCAAGGTGGCGAGACCGGTCTGGATGACGCTGCCGACGATCGGGTTGAGCAATCCGCCGCCGCTGCCGGGAGGGGAGGTCATGTGCGTCAGGGTCGAGAGATGCAGCCCGCCCAGCCCGCGCAGGACCAGCGTGGCGAGGATCGAGACCAGGGCGGCCAGCACGACCAGGGTAGCGATGCCGCAGAGCAAAGTGACCATCTGGTTCGCGAGGCGGCGCCTGCGGGCGAGACCCGGATTGCGCGCGCGCGCGATCGTCGCGGCCGTCGCGGTTGTCGCGGTCGTCGCGGAAGCCATGGTTCAGGTCCCCCGCCGGTAGAGCAGCGCACGCGAGCAGGCCAGGGTGATGAAGGAGATGATCATCAGGATCACCCCCAATGCCAGCAGGGCGGAAAGCTTGAGGCTGCCGGCCTGGCTTTCGGGGAATTCGAGGGCGATGAGCGAGGCGATGGTGTTGCCCGGCGAGAACAGGCTGGCCGAGATCCGGTTGGTGTTGCCGATCACGAAGGTGATGGCCATGGTCTCGCCGAGCGCGCGGCCCAGGCCGAGCATGATGCCGCCGATCACCGCGGTGCGCGACCAGGGCAGCACCACCTGGCTCATCGCCTCCCAGCGGGTGGCGCCGAGCCCGTAGGCGCTTTCCTTGAGCAGGGCCGGCATCGACAGGAACACGTCGCGCATCACCGCCGCGATGAAGGGCGTGATCATGACCGCCAGCACCAGGCCGCCGGTGAGCAGCCCGGTGCCGAACGGGGCGCCGGAAAACAGGATGCGCACCACCGGCACATGGCCGAAGATCGCGATCAGGGCCGGCTGCACATGCTGGGCCATGACCGGCACGATGACGAAGAAGCCCCACATGCCGAAGATGATGGAGGGCACCGCGGCCAGCAGCTCGACCGCCGTGCCGAGGGGCCGGGCGATCCAGGCGGGCGCCATCTCGGTCAGGAAGAAGGCGACCCCGAAGGCCAGCGGCACCGCGATCACCAGGCCCACGGCGGAGGTGACGATGGTGCCATAGACGGGAGCGGCCGCGCCGTAATGCTCCAGCACGGGGTTCCAGACCGAACTGAGCAGGAAGCCGGGGCCGAACACGCTGAAGGCATTCCAGCCACCCGTCAGCATCACCGCGATGATGCCGACGATCAGCAGCAGCACGGTGATGCCGCAGATCCAGGCGATCGCGGCGAAGATCCGGTCGCCGATGGCTCCGGCGGCGCCTGTGGTGGAATTCATGCAGACCTGTGTCCTCGGGCAGCTCCGGCTCGGACTAGTGCGGCAGCTTGCTCCAGGCCTGCCGCACGCTGGCCTGGATTGCCGGCGGCAGGGTGACATAGTTGAGGCTGGTGGCAATTGAGCCGCCGTTGGTGAACGCCCAATCGAAGAATTTGGTCACCGCGGCGCCGCGAACCGGGTCCTTCGGGTTGGTCGGCAGCAGCACGAAGGTGGCCGAGACGATCGGCCAGGCGCCCTCACCGCCGGCGTCCAGCATATCGACGGCGAAATTATTGGCACCGGCCCAGTCGGCATTCGCCGCCGCCCTGGCGAAGCTGCCGAGATTCGGCGCCACGAACGCGCCGGCGCGGTCCTTCAGTTCGACCGTCGTGAGGTGGTTCTTGTCGGCATAGGCATATTCGACATAGCCGAGGCCGCCCTTGGTGTTGCGCACCACGGCGGCGACGCCGTCATTGCCGCGCGCGCCGGCGCCGGT
>CAXTCT010000352.1:0-2827 GCA_964242565.1 uncultured Acetobacteraceae bacterium
GACGCCGCCCTGGACGCGCGGGAAGCCTGCCTGTCGCTGCTGGCGCAGGCGGGCCTGGACCCGGTGTTCCATATCGGCGTCGATTTCGGCGCGGCACTCGGCGCGGTGCTCGGGCAGGAGCCGCGCCTGTTCAATCTGTGGGGCGACGTGATCCGCACCGCGGAACTCATGGCCCACAGCGCCACCGACGCCGGCGCGATCCAGGTCAGCGAGGCCGCCTACGCGCAGTTGCAGCAGCAATTCCTGTTCCGCTCGCGCGGCGTCTTCTACGTGCCGCGCATCGGCACCGCACGCACCTTCATCCTGGCGGGCAGGCGTTGAGCCGCAGGCGATCCTGGTGGAACGTATGGGCCGCAGGCGATCCTGGTGGAACGTATGAGCCGCAGGCGATCCTGGAGGACCGCATGAGCCGCAGGCGATCCTGGCGGCTCGTATGAGCCGCGTCGCGCGCGCGGTGCCGATGCTGGCGTCGGTCGGGCGCTTTACCCGCATCCGCCTCGGGTTCCCGCTGATCCTGGCGGCGGCTTCCTGGGGCGTGCTGCGCGAGGCGGTGCGTCCGCTGTCGTGGCGGCGGACGGTGCGTCAGGAATTCAACATCACCATGCGCCAGGCCACCGGCGGCGGCCTCGCCACCATCATGGTCACCGCCGCGCTGTCCGGCATCGCCATGGTCCACGAGGCGCTGTACTGGCTCGGCGTCGCCGGCGAGGCGCAGCTCACCGGCTCGGTCCTGGTCACGGTGCTGGTGCGCGAGCTGATGCCGATGCTGGTCGGCATGATCCTGCTTGGACGCAGCGGCATGCTCACCGTCGCCGAACTCGGCATCCTGCAGACCGGCGGCCAGATACGCACCCTGTCGGCGCAAGGCGTCGATCCGTTCCTGCTGCTGGTGCTGCCGCGCACGCTCGCCTTCGCCCTGAGCAGCTTCACGCTGGGCATCCTGTTCGCCGCCACCGCCCTGATATCGGGCTTCATCGTCAGCAGCGCGCTCGGCAGCCTGCAGGACAGCCTCTGGACTTTCCTCGACAAGGTGGTCTCCGCGATGAGCGTGCGCGACTACATGCTGGTGCCGGCCAAGCTGCTCGTGGTCGGTTTCCTGGTCGGGCTCAGTTCCTGCCTGACCGGCCTGACCGCGTCCGCCGATGACGACCTTTCCCGGCTGATCCCGCGCGGCTTCGTGCATGGCATCCTGGTGGTCATGGTCACCAACATCCTCCTCACGCTGACGGCATGAGCCTGTCTCCCAAGCCGGGTTCCAGGCATGTGCCGGTGCTGGAACTCCTGTCCGCCCTGCCCTTCTTCGACGACAGCGCGCTGCCCAACGCCCGGCTCGAGCTGCGGCTGATGCCCGGCGATTGCGCCCTGATCGAAACCCAGGACCCGCAGCGTGCGACGGCAATCGCCGACCTGTGCAGCGGCATGGTCGCCCTGAGCGAGGGCGAGGTGCGCTTCATGGGCTTCAACTGGACCGGCATCGGCCGCGATCAGGTGCTCGCCCTGCGCGGGCGCATCGGCCGCATCCACCAGCGAGGCGCCTGGGCGGACATGCTGCGCACCCATGTCAACATCATGCTGCCGCAGATGCATCACACGCGCGAGCCGGAAGCCGCCATCGCCGGGAATGCGCTCCTGCTGGCGCGGGAGCTGGGGCTGCCCGGGTTGCCGATGGTGCGGCCGGACCGGCTCTCGGAGGCCGACCTGATCCGGAGCGCCTGCGTGCGGGCCTTCCTTGGCGAGCCGCATCTGCTTCTGCTGGAGAATGCGTTGAGCACCGACCATCCCGAGCTGATCACCCCCCTGCTCGATATCCTGTCGCGCGCCCTCGACCGTGGCGCGGTGGCCATCTGCTTCACGCGCGACGCGCCCCTGTGGCAGGCGCAGGCCTTTCCCCTGAGCCACCGGCTGCATCTTCAGGAAGATGGATTGAAACCGATGCGGGTGCGCTGAGTGTTACAGAAACGCCCTCCCGACGATCCGCGCCGGCTGCTTCGGCTGCGTCATACCGACGAGTGGGTCGGGCTGCTGGTGGTGCTGGCGCTGGCGGTGTTCTTCGGCGCCATCTTCGAAGGGGGCGTGCTCCGGCGCTTCCTCAGGCCGGACTCCCAGCTACAGATCGTGCTGCCCGCCGCCGGCTTCGGCGGCCTCGCCGACGGTGCCGACATCGACCTGCTCGGAACCCATGCCGGCACCGTCCACCGCATCATCCTCAGCCCGGACCGGATGGTCGCCCTGGCCACCGTCGAGCGGCAGACCCAGGCCTTCATCCGGCGAGACAGCAAGGCCACGATCCGCCGCCGGTACGGCGTGGCCGGAGCCGCCTATGTCGATATCGGGCGCGGCACCGGCGAGCCACTGGACTGGAACTACGCCGTGCTGGCGGCGACCGTGGAGCCCAATCCCGCCGACACCATCACGGCCACCATCAACCAGGCCAAGGCGGACCTGCTGCCGACACTGGCAAGCGCGCGTCACGCCATGGCGACGATGGACGCGCTGATCACCGGGCTCAAGGCGGGACAGGGGTCCGCCGGCCGGCTGCTGACCGACGATACGCTGATCCGCCAGGCGGAGGCGACGATGGCGACACTCAAGGGCGAGGTCGCCCAGCTCGATCCGATCCTGGCGCGGGTGCCCGGCCTGCTGAACCGCTCCAATGCCATTCTCGCCAACGTGCAGTCGATTTCCGCCGACGCCAGGCGTGCCACACCGGAACTGCCGGCGATCGCGCGCAACATCGCCGACAGCACCAGCAACCTGCCCGGATTGCTGATCCAGACCCAGGCGACGGCGGCGCAGCTGGAGAAATTGCTGGCGCAGCTGCGCGGCT
>CAXTCT010000353.1:0-2824 GCA_964242565.1 uncultured Acetobacteraceae bacterium
CTTCGGCGCGCGCGGCGGCAGCTTCCTCGGCGCGGGTGGATCGCGTCGCGGCCCTCGCCTCGATGCCGTTGATCGGCTGGCTCGGATTTGCCGGTTTGCTGGGCAAGGAATTACGGCGCGGCAATTCGCGGCTTGACCGCAACCGGGCGCGCTGACGAGGCGGCCGGCGTCACGCCTGGCTTGGGCGGACTATGGGACGCCTCATGCGCACCCAGATTCCGGACCAGCAGGAACTCGAGCAGATCGGGGCGCGGGGGTGAGGCGGGTGCCTGACGGGCCGCCGCCATCAGTTCCGAAATCAAGGAAGCACCTGTCGATAGGGTTCGTAGCATCTCACTGACCTCGCCTCTGGCTGACCAACCGACGCTAGACGATATTGATAATCATTTGCAACTTCTGCTCCCTGGTTCCGTCCAGCCGATGCCGGGATTGGCCGGCGCCTGGACTGGGGGGCCTGGACTGGGGCGCCTGGACTGGGGGCCGGGGCTGGACGCGGCCGGGCGTCCTGGTCGATGATGACGTCGCCCCCTGCCCCGTCGGGAAATCGCCATGCCGGTCCATAATCGTATCGCCGCCTTCGCCGACGAGTTGACCGAGTGGCGCCGCGACATCCATGCCCATCCCGAACTGGCGTTCGAGGAGCACCGCACCAGCGACCTGGTGGCGGCGAAGCTCGCGGAATGGGGCATCGAGGTCACCCGCGGCATCGCCGGCACCGGGGTCGTCGGCACCCTGAGGCAAGGCGGTTCGGCTCGCGCCATCGGCATCCGCGCCGACATGGATGCGTTGCCGATACCCGAGGCAAATGATTTCGATCATCGCTCCCGCAACGAGAACCGCATGCATGCCTGCGGCCATGACGGCCACACGACCATGCTTCTGGGAGCCGCGCGCTACCTCGCCGAGACGCGCAATTTCGACGGCACCGTGCATTTCATCTTCCAGCCGGCGGAGGAAGCCGGTGGCGGCGGGCGGGTGATGGTCGAGCAGGGCCTGTTCGAACGCTTCCCCTGCGACATGGTGTTCGGCGCCCATAACGACACCAACCTGCCGGTCGGCCAGATGACCGCGATCACCGGCATCGCCTGCGCCAACTCGGACGATTTCTGGATACGGGTGCAGGGTCGCGGCGGCCACGCCGCCCGGCCCCACGACACGATCGACCCGCTGCTCGTCGCCGCCCATATCGTGATCGCGTTGCAATCCCTGGTCGCGCGGCGCATCGACCCGCTGGACAACGCCGTCTTGTCGATCTGCCAGTTCCATGCCGGCAGCGTCGGCAACGTGATCGCCGACGAGGCGATGCTGAACGGCACCGTACGCAGCTTTCGCGCGGACACCCGCGACGCGATGCAGGGCATGATGGGCGAGGTGGTGGCGCATACCGCGCGGGCGCATGGGGCCGAGGCGGTGCTGCGGTATGAGCGTGGCTACCCCTCGATCATCAACGCGCCGGAGGCAACCGAGCGTGCGGCGCGTGCCGGCGCCAGGGTGCTGGGCGAAGACCGGATCATCCGCGAATTGCCACCGGGCATGGGCGGCGAGGATTTCTCGTACATGGCCCAGAAGGTGCCAGGCTGCTTCATACGCATCGGCCAGGCCGAGGGCATCCGCGGCAGCCAGCCGCTGCACACCGCCGGCTATGATTTCAACGACGATATCCTGCCGATCGGCGCGTCGCTCTGGTCTGCCCTAGTCGAGCAGGAACTTCCGCGAACCTCATAGGAATTCTCGGCGGTCTGACGGTCGCAAGCGGGCCGCCATGCGTCCGCCTGCGTCGATATCAACGCGCCTGGGTGCCGCTAGCTTGGGGTTGGGCTTGGGGTTGGGCCTGGGGTTGGGCCTGGGCCGGCTTGCGGCCCTTGAAGCGCGAGAAGCAGCCCGCCTCGTAGCAGCCGAACAAGGCCACCGCGCCGGCGCCGATGGCAATCTTCGTGCCCGTCGACATTCCGTGCGGCCCCGGCTGCGCGTCGGCAGGCGGCTGGCTGAACGAGCCCGCATCATTGCTTGTGGGCCCCACCGTCACGCTCACGCGCTGTGCCTGCTGCGGACCGGCATTGGCCGGCATGTAGTCCACTTCCACCCGCCGCCCCGCCGGCATCGCGCCCACATAGGCGGCAAAAGCAGCGAGGCTCGGGAACACGTGACCGTCCAGCGCAATGATCTGGTCGCCGGCGTTGAACCCGGCTCGCGCTCCCGCCGACCCGGGCCGCACGGTCTTCACCTGGATGATCTCGAAGGTCATGCCGTCGTCCGTGATCTGGCGGCCGCGTTCGACATCCATGCCGAGCCGGCCGCCATTGTGCGGAAGGCTGGCAGCCTGCTGAGGCGACAACAGCTGATAGCCCATCGCATTGTCGGCTCTCGCCGGCTCCGCCATGCATTGCACGACAAGAAACGATGCCGCCATCAGCGGCGTAAACAGGCGATTGATCATCTCATGGCTCTCAAAATGCACCGACGCCGTCGACTGCAGGCAGCCGGCGGCGTCGGGTTCGTCCCGGCTGGTGACCGGGGCCTCAGATCGACTAAATGCCCGGTCCGGCTTACACCGAGACGGCGCCTTCATCCGGCATCTGGCCATTCGGCGTCATGCCATGCACCGCGTTCGGTAGATGCTGGCTGAGCTGGGACAGGAAGTCGTTCGGCTCCATTCCGGCCTGGCTCGCCATGTTCTGCACCTGATCCTGGCCCAACACATTCTGCAGCTGTCCGGGCGACACCGGCTGGTTGGGTCCGTTTCCGATCCAGGATTCCGCGATATGGCCAAGGCCCGCCTGCTGGAAGCTCGAAAGCAGCCCGCCGATACCACCAGCCATGCCCT
>CAXTCT010000354.1:0-2817 GCA_964242565.1 uncultured Acetobacteraceae bacterium
GCCTGGCATGTCCCAATGCCGCGTGGCGGCCTGGCATGTCCCAATGCCGTTGCCCAGACCGATTCGAGCTGGTTTTCAAATAAATCCAACTACAGAACAGATCAAGAACGGTAGTTACGGTTCAGTCTCGATTCTGGAGCGTTTCCCAAACTTTTTGCGGTTCCATGCGGGGACTTGGAGTCTGCTGCGGTCGGTGGCGGCAAAACCCCGTCAATTCAGTTCGAGTGCTGACAAAATCTTGCTTTCTTGTTTGACCGCCCATGTTTTCCCATGATATCCCAAGCCTACCCACAAACCCGAACATCTAACAAATTGGCACGATCCATGCGCGAAGCGGGCGCGCCACAGCCAGGGAGCGACGCCGCGAATGAGCGTGTTCCTCGGCACGCACCAGAACCGGCTCGATGCAAAGGGCCGCGTCTCCATCCCGGCCAGCTTTCGCGGCTCGTTGCGCGCGCGGTCGCACGCGATGGATGCGGCGTCGGAAGCGCCCGCGACAGTCCATGTCGTGTTGCGTCCGTCGCACAAATATCCCTGCATCGAGGCGTGGCCGCTCGACGCATTCGCAGCACTCGCAAGACCTCTCGACCGGCTCGACAGATTCTCGGAGGAACATGACGACCTTTCCGCAGCACTTTATGCCGATGCCTATCCGGTCGATGCGGACAAGGAGGGCCGGATCATGCTTCCGGAATTATTGACGACCCATGCCGGACTTTCGGATTCCGTGGCGTTCATGGGGCTTGGCGACATCTTCCAGATCTGGGAGCCGCGCGCCGCCGAGCGCCGCACAATCGAAGCCCGCCTGCGTGCCCGTGGCGTGACCCTGCCCGGAACGGCAAAGGCCGCGTCATGAATGCCCATGCGACACCCGGCAACACCCGCGCCCGACATGACCAAAATGCGGTCGATGCTCGCCACGACCGGAATGCGGTCGATGCCGCTCCCGCGCCGGGGCGGCATCTGCCGGTCATGCTTGACCAGGTTCTCGCCAGCCTCGAGCCGCGCGCGGGCGGCGTTTATCTCGACGCCACGTTCGGCGGCGGCGGCTATACGCGGGCCATCCTCGAGCAGGCCGCCTGCACGGTATGGGCGATCGACCGCGATCCCGAAGCGATCGCCCGTGGCCATAAGCTGGCGGGCGCGGTCGGACAGCACCGGCTGCACCTCGTCGAGGGCGGCTTCGGCGACATGGTGGCGCTGCTCGCGGCGCGCGGCGTCGAGCAGCTCGATGGGGTGGTGCTCGATCTGGGGGTCTCGTCGTTCCAGATCGACGATGCCGGGCGCGGCTTCTCGTTCCGCCATGACGGCCCGCTCGACATGCGCATGAGCCGCCAGGGCCAGAGTGCCGCGGACCTCGTCCGCACGCTCGGCGAGGCGGAACTGGCTGATGTCATCTACCGCTATGGCGAGGAGCGGCTGTCGCGCCGGATCGCGCGCGCCATCGTCGCGGCTCGCGCGACACAGCCCATCGAGACCACCTTGCAGCTCGCGTCGATCATCAGGGCGGTGATGCCACCGGACCGTACCGGGCGCATCGACCCGGCGACGCGGTCGTTCCAGGCCCTTCGCATCCATGTGAATGACGAGCTAGGAGAGATCCAGCGCGGCCTCGAAGCGGCGGCGTTCCTGCTCGCTCCCGGAGGCCGGCTGGTGGTCGTGTCGTTCCATTCCCTCGAGGACCGCATCGTCAAGCGTTTCATGATCGAGGCGGCGGGCCGACTGCCGTCGCCTTCCCGGCATGATCCACGTGGACTCGAAACCGATCGTTCCGTAGGCGCACGATTCCGGCTATTGGAAAACAAGGCGCTGCGTCCCGGCCTTTTCGAGACCAGCATCAACTCCCGCGCGCGCAGCGCCAAGCTGCGCGCGATGGAACGTCTGCCCGACTTACCTGAAACGATCCCGCCGGCAGGAAGCCTCGCATGATCCGTCCCTTCACCGCCCTCTGCGTCCTGCTCGCCGGGTCTTCCGGGCTGTATCTGTACACCGAGAAGCATCGAACGACGGTGCTGGACCAGCAGATCTCGAAGATCGTCCAGGACACCCAGCATATCCGCCAGCGCACCGCCATGCTGCGGGCGGAATGGGCGCTGCTGAACCAGCCCGACCGCCTGCACGCGCTGAGCGCGCGCTTCCTGCCCGACCTGCAGCCGATGATGCCGAACCAGTTCGTGCAGTTGTCGGCGCTGGCGCGTCGTCTGCCCGAGGTCGCGCAAGCGGCGAGCGTGCCGCCTTCGCCCTCGCCTCATGCCGTCTTGCCCACGGCGGCACCGGCGCGGGTGCCGGCCGGTGAGGTGGTGCTGGCGGCAGCCGGGCCCGCGGCGGCACAACCGGATGCCTCGGTGCGCAGGAACACGCAATGGCCGGTGCATCTCGTCGCCGCCGGCATGGTCGGCGAGCAGGCCCGTCATCTCCTGGCCGGGACGGAATCTTCCGTCCAACCGGTTCATGCGCCGGTCAGGCTGGCGGCCGTCTCGCGTCCGGTCCAGCAACACCCGATGCCTCAACCCCCGATGCTACAGCGCAGCATGGCGGCAAGCCGGATGGTGGCCTACGAGGGCAGCCCGGGGCGGAGCCTGATCTCGACGGCCGGCGCCTATTCGCGTCCCGCGTCGATGCAGACGGCGGCGTGGCATCCGACGAACCACGCCGGCTTCGCAAGAACGGGCTATGCACACCCGGCCGATGCCCGGCCCTCGGCACCCGGTCCTGTTGCCGGCACGCCTTCGCTGCTCGGCTTCTCGCATGCGGCGCTGCGGGCGCCCGTACCGCTCGTCGGAGACTGATCCCGCACGTGACCCGTAACGCTCCCCG
>CAXTCT010000355.1:0-2811 GCA_964242565.1 uncultured Acetobacteraceae bacterium
TGCGGCGTTGCCCGATAGATCACCGGGGCGCGCGAGCGCCAGCTATGCGGATAGGAATGCACCAGCATGCCGCGCGCAAGCAGGCCGCCACGGCCGGCGAGCGTCGCCTCGGCCAGTGCCGCGCATACCGGGTCGGCCGCCTTGAACACGTGGATGCCCGCGAACAGCTTCACGGAGTCCGCGTAGCGCCCGTCATCGAGCACCGTTTCCGGCACCGCGATGCCATGCGCCGTGGTCAGCGCGAAATCATCCTCGCCATGCCCCGGCGACATATGCACCAGGCCCGAGCCCTGCTCGGTGGTGACGAACTCGCCCGCCAGCAGCGGCACCTGGAACTCATAACCCTGCCCCGCCAGGGGATGCGCGCAGACCGTGCCGGCCAGGGCCTCCGCCGGCAGGATGTGGAGGATCTCGAACGCGTCGATATGCAGGGCCGCCGCCACGCTGCCGGCCAGATCCGCCGCGACCAGCAGACGCATGCCCGGACGCGCGAGCGCGCCCTCGCCGACCGCGTCCACACGCAGCACGGCGTAGGGGATCCCGGGCCCGTAGGCGATGGCGCGGTTGCCCGGGATGGTCCAGGGCGTCGTGGTCCAGATCAGGATCTCGACGCCATCGAGCAGCCGCCCGGGGGTCGGATCGCGCACCACCGGGAAGCCGACCCAGATCGTGGTGCTGGTATGGTCGTGATATTCGATCTCGGCCTCGGCCAGGGCGGTCTTCTCGACCGGGCTCCACATCACCGGGCGCAATCCGCGATACAGCGAGCCGTTCAGCAGGAATTTGCCGATCTCGCCGGCGATCACCGCCTCGGAACCGAAATCCATGGTGGCGTAGCGGTTGGCCCATTCTGCCTGGATGCCGAGCCGGCGGAATTCCCCGGCCTGGATATCGAGCCATCCGGCGGCATAGGCGCGGCACTCGGCGCGGAACTGCAGGATCGGCACCTGGTCCTTGTCGCGCCCGGATTTGCGGTATTCCTCCTCGATGCGCCACTCGATCGGCAGGCCGTGGCAATCCCAGCCCGGCACGTAGCGCACCGAAAAGCCGGCCATGCGGTGCGACCGGTTGATCACGTCCTTGAGGATCTTGTTCAGCGCATGGCCGATATGCAGGTGGCCGTTGGCGTAGGGCGGCCCGTCATGCAGGGTGAAACCCGGCCGCCCCGCCGCCGCGGCGCTGATCTGCCGGTCCAGCCCGATCGCATCCCAGCGCTCGAGTATGGCCGGCTCCCGCCTCGGCAGGTCGCCACGCATGGGAAAGGACGTCTTCGGCAGGAAGACGGTATCGCGGTAATCGGTCTCGCTCATCGGGTCACTTTAGCAGACAGAGGCCGGACAGGGCGACCCTGCTGGCTCAGCCGCCGAGCCGCCGCCCCAGATAGTCGCGCGCCTGCTCGGCGTCGCGCGCGATCTGCTCGCGCAGCTCGTCGAGTCCGTTGAAGCGCTTCTCGGCACGCAGCAGCGTGTGCAGCGCCACCGAAAGCTCCTGGCCATACAGATCGCCCTGGAAATCGAACAGATGCACCTCGAGCCGGCTCTCCAGCCCCGCCCCGATCGTGGGCCGCCGGCCGATATTGGCGATCCCCCGGTGAGTGGCGCCGTCGGGCAGCTGCACCGTCACCGGATAGACCCCGCGCGCGGGCTCCAGATGACGGCCGAGCGGGATGTTGGCGGTCGGAAATCCGATCGTCCGGCCGCGCTTTTCGCCATGCGCGACGATGCCGCGAACGGCCCAGGGCCGGCCCAGCTCCTCGGTGGCGCGTTCGGGATAGCCATCCAGCAGGGCACGCCGGATCCGGCTCGAGGAATAGGGGCCACCGCTGTCGGCGAGCGGCGGCACCAAGGTCAGGCCGATGCCGAGCGCCTCCACCTGGTCGGCCAGCGTGCCGACATCGCCCCCGCGGCGATGGCCGTAGGCGAAGTCGGGACCACAGGCCAGGTGGCGCAGGCCGAGCGCCTCATGCAGCACGTCGCGTACGAAGCGCTCGGCCGGGAGGTGCGAGAAGGCCTCGTCGAACCGGATCTCGAAGATGCAGGCGACCCCGAGGGCCGACAGGGCGGCATGGCGTTCGGCCGGCAGGCTGAGGCGGAACGGAGGGTCGTCGGGCCGGAACAGCTCGCGCGGATGCGGCTCGAAGGTCACCACGCCCAGCTTCGCGTCGGGCCTCGCGGCATGCAGGGTGCGCAGCAGATGCGCGTGGCCGAGATGCACGCCGTCGAAATTGCCCAATGCCGCGATCGCGCCGCGCGCCTCGGACGGGATGTTGCGCCAGTCGCTGTAGAGCCGGGTCATGCCGGCAGGCCGAAATGACGGGCGACGGCGGCAAAGTCGGGTGCCACCGGATGCTCCCCGCCGGCGATCGTTCCGTCCTCGGGGCGCACCAGCTGGCAGGTGAGCAGGCCAGCGGCCGCGGCCGCATCGAGTTCGGCAGGAACGTCGGACAGGAACAGGATCGCGTCCGCCGGCAATCCAAGCCGCCGCGCCGCCTCGCGGTAGCTCGCCGGCTCACGCTTGCCGCCGATCGTGGTATCGAGGAACAGCGTGAATAACGGGGTCAGGTCGCCCTGCGGCGTATGGCCGAAGATCAGCTTCTGCGCCGCCTCGGAGCCGGAGGAATACACCGCGAGCTTCACCCCGGCGCCATGCCAGGCCCGCAGCGCCGGCGCCACGTCGGGATATAGCTCGCCGCGCAGCGCGCCGCTTGCATAGCCCTCCCGCCAGGCCAGGCCCTGAAGCGTCTTCAGCGGCGTGACCTTCGCATCCTCATCCATCCAGGCCAGGCATTGCGCCAGCGGGTCGGCCCCCGGC
>CAXTCT010000356.1:0-2797 GCA_964242565.1 uncultured Acetobacteraceae bacterium
GACGGCGGCACGAGCGCCAGCCGCCGTGGCCCCGCTTACCTCGACCAGCACGGCGGACCCCAGCGGACGCAACAACCGGGCCTCGGCCCGCAACCCGACAACAAACCCGATCATGATCCGGCACTCGAAGCAGGAGGTTCAGTCGGTCCGGCAGCCTGGCGCGCCCAGGCGCGGGGCCGCGCCCGCGCGAACGCCAGCCGATCGCCGGACGGCTCAGAAGCCGTACGCGACCTGGCGGCTGTTGCCTTGCCCCAGATTGCGGTAGCGCGCGAGGGCGAGCAGCGGGAAGAACATCCTGTAGCCATGGTAGCGCAGGTAGAATACGCGCGGGAAGCCAACGGCATTATAGGGCGACTCCTGCCATTCGCCGTCCTGGTCCTGGGTGCGCACCAGGCTGGCGATGCCGCGCACGGTGGCGGGATGGTCGCGCTGGCCGGCCGCCATCAGACCCAGCAGGGCCCAGGCGGTCTGGGACGGGAGAGCTTCCTTGTATCGTCCAGGGGGGGCGCCCTCGAAACTCGCGCAATCCTCGCCCCAGCCGCCATCGTCGCGCTGCACCGAGATCAGCCAGTCGGTCGCGCGCCGCACGGCGGGATCGTCCGGGCCGAGCCCTGCGGCGTTGAGCGCGCACAGCACCGACCAGGTGCCGTAGATATAGTTGGTGCCCCAGCGACCGAACCAGCTGCCGTCGGCTTCCTGCTCGCGCCTCAGATACTCGATCCCGCGGGCGATCGCCGGCCGGTCCTCGGGATGGTTGAGCTGGGCCAGGAACGAGATGCAGCGCGCCGCGACATCCGCCGTCGGCGGGTCGAGCAGCGCGCCATGATCGGCGAACGGGATATGGTTGAGGATGTCGTGGTCGTTGTCGACGTCGAAGGCGCCCCAGCCGCCGTTGCCGCTTTGCATGCCGACCACCCAGGCGCGCGCGCGCGCGATCGCCTCGCTGCTGGCCGGATCGCCGGAGGCCAGGCTTTCGCGGTGCAGCAGCATGCCGACGACCGCGGTGTCGTCGACGTCGGGATAATAGTCGTTGCGATACTGGAAGGCCCAGCCGCCCGGCGCGAGGTCGGGCCGCTGGATCGCCCAGTCGCCCTTGACGTCGAGCACCTGGCGATCGCGCAGCCAGGCGGCCGCATCATGCAGCCGCCGCGCGTTCTCCGCCGCCGCATCGTCGCGCGAGCGGCCCGATGCGGCCTCGATCATGGCATGGGCAGCAAGGCCCGTATCCCAGATGGGCGAAACGCAGGGCTGGCAATAGCTCTCGTCTGCGCGATCGACCATCAGGTTGCGTATGGCACGCCATGCCGCAGCCGGTCCGGGCGCATCGGCGCGTACGCCGAGCGCGTCATACATCATGACGCTGTTGGCCATCGCCGGGTAGATCGCCCCGAGGCCATCCTCGCCATTCAGCCGTTCCTCGACGAAGCGGACGGCGCGGCGGACGGCAAGGCGGCGCAGCGGCGGCGGCGTGAGCGGATCGGCCACGCGCAGCACGCGGTCGACCTGCTTGAAGACAAGGCCCCAGATGGAGCGATACGGCCCGTGCGTCCAGTCCCGGATCTGCTCCGGCGGCGTGGCGAACAGCTCGCGTATGGTGACAAGCTGCGGATTGCGTGCCCTCGGCCTGAAAGTCGCCAGCACCAGCAGCGGCGCCGTCACGACGCGTGACCAGTACGACATGTTCCAGATGTTGAAGAAGAACCAGCGCGGCATCAGCATCAGCTCGACCGGCATGACCGGGGTGCCATGCCAGGGGATCTCGCCGAACAAAGCGAGCTGGAAGCGCGTGAACACGTTGGACCGCTCGGCGCCGCCCAGCGCCAGGATCGCCTCGCGGGCGCGCCGCATATGCGGCGCACCGGCGTCGTCGCCGATCGCCTTGAGCGCGAAATAGGCTTTCACGCTGACGGAAAGATTGATCTCGCCGTCATGATAGAGCGGCCAGCCGCCGTGCCGGCCCTGGATGCGGCGCAGATAGCGGCCCAGGCGGACCTGCAGGGGAGCGTCGATCCGGCCGAGGAAATGCTCGAGCAGGATATATTCCGCCGGGATGGAGGCGTCCGCTTCCAGCTCGAACACCCAATGCCCGTCATGGCCCTGACGTCGTGCAAGGGCGGTCCGGGCGTTCGCGATGACCTGATCAAGCTGAGAATCGCAGAGCGCGATGTCCGGTGAGGTCAGCATTGTTCCAGTGGGGCAAGGCGAGGCGAATGACGGGACTCGTTCAAAGGACGGGGCTTGGTCAAATGATCTTGCTCCGTGCTTGATCGGTTCAATCAGGAAGCAGCCAGCGCTCTGGCGGCGGTCATGCCCGACCTGATTGCACCTTCGATGGTCGCGGGCAACCCCGTGGCGGTCCAGTCGCCGGCCAGGACAAGATTTTTCAACGAGGTGCGGCATCCAGGCCGCAGTGCCTCCTGCCGCACGGTCGCGGCAAAGGTCGCGCGCTTCTCGCGCAGCACGCGCCATGCCGGAGGCTGTTCGGGCAGTGTGGCGCCGGCGGCCAGCCATGGCTCGAACGCCTGCCGCAGCTCGTTCCAGACCTGCAGCGCCAGAGCGTCATTGTCGCGTCCCGCCAGATGGTTGGCGGCGGAGATCGTCACCGAAACCACGCCCGGCTTGATGAAGGCCCATTCGGCGACGCCGCCGACGATACCCACGACCCCGGCCGCCGCCAGGTCGCCGGCAAGCCGCTCCCGCAGGGCGATCCGGTAATGCAGGTTGACGATGCTCTCGAACTGGTCGGGCGACGTGAGCTCCGGCAACAGCCCGGCGGCAAGCTCGGCGGCCACCGGCG
>CAXTCT010000357.1:0-2794 GCA_964242565.1 uncultured Acetobacteraceae bacterium
CCGCACAAGGCGTGCAAGGTCAGATGCCCGCGATCGCCGGGTCCGGCGCCGGCCAGCCAGACATGGCCCGGCAGCATGGCCGGGCAGGCACTCCCGAGCAGCAGCCCGATGGCCGCCTCATGGGGCGGCGAGGGCGAAGGCGGCGGCAATGGGACAGGCATGGGTTCATTATCCGGCGGCGGCGCCTGGAAGTGGCGGATCTGCGAGCGTGCAACTTATCTCGAATTTCCACGTCTGCCATGAGCAGATTATCCTGGAATGATACCGGCGCTGGGCATAGATCAGCCCTGGCTATCCTGATCCGGGCGATGGATCCCGCCTTTCAAGGAAATGATTGACGCATGTCCGACCTGCTGATGAACCCTGCCGTGCCATCTTCCGGGCGTGCCGCGCGTGCGCCCGACGGCGTGGAGCTGGGCCATCAGGAGGCTCACCGGATCAGCCCGCCGAGCCGGACCTATGGCCATCTGAGCCAGGAGCGGGTGCTGACGGTGCATCACTGGACCGAGCGGCTGTTTTCCTTCACCTGCACGCGGGATGCCGGCCTGCGGTTCGAGAACGGCCAGTTCGCGATGATCGGGCTCGAGGTGGACGGCAAGCCGCTGTTGCGCGCCTACAGCATCGCCAGCGCCAACTACCAGGACGAACTCGAGTTCCTCAGCATCAAGGTGCCGAGCGGGCCGCTGACGTCGCGTCTTGCGCATATCCGGGTCGGCGACAGCCTGCTGGTGGGGCGCAAGCCGACCGGCACGCTGCTGCTGGAAAACCTGCGTCCGGGGCGCAACCTGTATCTGCTCGCGACCGGCACCGGGCTTGCTCCCTTCATGAGCCTGATCAAGGACCCGCTGGCCTATGAGCGGTTCGAGCGGGTCATCCTGACCCACACGGTGCGCCAGGTGGGCGAACTCGCCTATGTCAACCATATCCGCCACGAGCTGCC
Source organism: uncultured Acetobacteraceae bacterium (assembly GCA_964242565.1). GTDB lineage: Bacteria > Pseudomonadota > Alphaproteobacteria > Acetobacterales > Acetobacteraceae > Lichenicoccus. Next base: position 941 of record CAXTCT010000357.1, read on the forward strand.
GCGACACGAGTTCCTGGGCGAGGATATCGCCGCCAAGCTGAGCTACTACCCGACCGTGACCCGCGAGGAATTCATGAATCGCGGCCGGATCACCGGACTGATCCAGAGCGGCAAGATCTTCGAGGATCTGTCACTGCCGCCGTTCGATCCGGCGCAGGACCGGGTGATGATCTGCGGCAGCGCCGAGATGCTGGCCGACACCGAGAAGCTGCTGGTCGAACGCGGTTTCGACGAGGGCAACAACGCCAGGCCCGGCAGTTACGTGGTCGAGAAGGCGTTCGCCGAACGCTGAAGCCAGCCTTCGCCCCCCAGCCTTCGCCCCCCGGCCTTCGCCCCCAAGCCGATCGGAACCCGCGATGACCTATGACTTCGACCTGCTGGTGATCGGCGGCGGCTCTGGCGGGGTTCGCTGCGCCCGCATTGCCGCCGGCCATGGCGCCAGGACCGCGATCGTGGAGGCCCGGCACTGGGGCGGCACCTGCGTCAACCTCGGCTGCGTGCCCAAGAAGATCATGGTGCAGGCGACCGAATATGGCGAATGGGCGTCCGACAGCCACGGCTTCGGCTGGGACATGGCGGCCGGCCAGCATGACTGGAAGCGTCTGATCGCGGCCAAGGACCTCGAGATCGCACGGCTGAACCAGATCTATGTGCGGCTGCTGGAGAATGCCGGCGTCCGCCTGTTCGAGGGACGGGCGCGCCTGGAGGGGCCGCACAGGGTCGTCATCGGGCCGGGCCCGCTCCACCCCGATGCCGCCGAGCGTCGCATCACCGCCGAGCGCATCGTGATCGCGACCGGAAGCGTGCCCAGCCTGCAGCCCCATATCGAGGGGCAGGAGCTGGGCATCGTCTCGGATCAGGCATTCCATCTGGAGGTCCGCCCGCCGCGCGTCACCATCGTCGGATCGGGCTATATCGGGGTCGAGTTCGCCGGCATCTTCGCGGGGCTCGGCTCGGAGACCAGCATGCTGTACCGGCAGTCGCTGCCGCTGCGCGGCTTCGACGAGGATCTGCGCACGGCGCTCGACGAAGCCATGCAGGAGCGCGGCATCGCCCGCCATCCCAGCACGCTGCTGCACCGGATCGAGCGCCAGCGCGGCGCACTGCATTTGACCCTGACCGACGGCCGGGAACTCGATACCGACCTCGTCTTCTTCGCCGTCGGGCGTCAGCCCAACGTCGCCGGGCTGGGGCTGGAGACCACCCGGGTTCGGACCACCGAGGCCGGGCGCATCATCGTCGGGAACGGGGCGGAGACAAGCGAGCCGGGGATCCATGCCATCGGCGACGTCACCAACCGGCTCAACCTCACGCCGGTGGCGATCGCGGAAGGCCATGTTCTGGCCGACCATCTGTTCTCCGGCACGCGGCGCGAATGGAACCTCGATTCCGTGCCGAAGGCGGTGTTCTTCTCGCCGCCGCTGGCCAGTGTCGGGATGGCCGAACATGAGGCGGCCGAGCGTGGACCGGCCGATATCTACACCGCCAGCTTCAAGTCGATGCGCCACGTGATCAGCGGCCGCAACCGGCGCACCACGATCAAGCTGGTGGTCGATCATCGGAGCCAGATTATGCTCGGGGTGCATATGCTGGGCGAGGACGCTCCCGAGATCATGCAGGGCATGGCGATTGCCGTCGGAGCGGGCCTGAAGAAATCCGATTTCGACCGCACCGTCGGCATCCATCCGAGTGCGGCCGAGGAGTTCGTGACGCTTCGGACCCTGACGCGCACGGTCGGCCTGCCGGCGGAAGCCGGACCATCCTGACCGACCTGCTCGACGGCCTGGAGCGTTCGCTTCCCGCCCGGGAGGAGATCGCGACGGGCGCGTGGGTGCTGCGTGGTTTCTGCGCCGG
>CAXTCT010000358.1:0-2784 GCA_964242565.1 uncultured Acetobacteraceae bacterium
GCTCTGGCGCGTGGCGTCGACCGGCACGCGCACCCCGCGCTGGCGCTGTCGCCGGCGGCCGCGGACGAGGATCGCACGCTGCGGCTTACGGCCAGCATCGGGCAGCATCTCGACGCCGTCCTCGGCGAGGAAACACGCCTGCTCGATCTGCGGCGCAAGACATCCGCCCGCGCCAGTACCCGTTCCATGTGGCTCGCCCTGAGCGTAGGCCTCATCGCCCTGGGACTGCTGGCGCTGTCGGGCTTTGTGATGTGGCGCGCACGCCTGCACTCGCTCTTGTTCGAAGACCACGAGCGCGTCTCGAACATGCAGATGGTCACCGCCTTCGACAGCATCAGCCACGGCGTCGGCGCCTTCGACGCCGATGGCCGTCTCGTACGCTGGAACCTGAGCTTCACGAAGCTGCTCGGCGTCGATGAAGCGCTGATGGCCGAAGGCGCGGCCTACAACGCGATCGCGGAACGGGCCGCGGCCATCGGCCACGACTCCATGCTGGAGACCGAGTACGAGATCCGGCGCAATCCCGCCGGCCACCTGCCCGGGGCGACGGTGGTTTTCGAACGCCGGCGCGCCTTCGACGGCCGCCGGTTCGAATTGCGGCGCACGAGCCTGGCCGGTGGCGGACGCGTGCTGACCGTGACCGACATCACGGAGCGGATCATCGCCGAGACGATGGCGGCACAGAGCCAGCGTCTGCTGGCGGTGGGCCAGCTCACCGGCGGCATCGCGCACGACTTCAACAATCTCCTGGCGATCATCGTCGGCAACCTCGATCTGGCCAAGCCGATGCTCGAGCCCGGACACCCGGTTCTCGCGAACATGGAGCGTGCTGTCTGGGCGGCGGAACGTGGCGCGGCGCTGACGGTCAGGCTGCTGGCGTTCGCGCGCAAGCAGCCGCTGGTTCCGGTCCCGGTCATCTTCTCGGCGATGCTGGACGACATGACGAAGGTGCTGCGCCGCACGCTGAGCGAGAGCATCGAGATCCGGGTGAGCATCGCCGCCTCGCTCTGGCCCGCCATGGTCGATCCCACCCAGGTCGAGAATGTCCTGCTGAACCTCGCGTTGAACGCGCGCGACGCGATGCCCGACGGCGGCCAGCTCGACATCGAGCTCTCCAACACGGCGCTCGACGAGAGCTATGCCTCGGCGAATGCCGACGTCGTCGTCGGAGATTACGTGATGCTGGCTGTCTCGGACAGCGGCACCGGGATGACCCCGGAGGTGCTCGCCAGGGTCTTCGAGCCCTTCTTCACCACCAAGGAAATCGACAAGGGAACGGGGCTCGGTCTCGCCATGGTCTATGGTTTCGCCAAGCAGTCCGGGGGCCATGTGAAGATCTATTCCGAGCCCGGCGAGGGCACGACCGTGCGCCTTTATCTGCCGCGTGCGCCGAACGACGCGCTGTCGGCGAGTGCGACATTGCGGGCGCCGCAGGAGATCCCGCGCGGATCGGCCACCATCCTGCTGGTGGAGGACGAGACGGGCGTGCGCGAGGTGGTCAGCGCCATGCTGCGCTATCTCGGCTACCAGGTGCTGGAGGCCGCCACGGGCATCGAGGCGCTTGAGATCTTCAACAGCCACGCCGCGACGATCAACCTGTTGCTGACCGATGTCGTGCTGCCCGGCCTCAGAGGGGACGAGGTGGCGCGCAGGGTCAACGAGCTGCAACCGAACCTGCCCGTGCTGTTCATGTCCGGCTACACCGAAAAGGCCGTCCTGCGGCGAGAGGGCAGCTTCGACGAGATGACGCAGCTCATCGCCAAGCCGTTCCAGCGCGAGCAGCTTGCACGCAAGGTTGCCACCGTGCTGAAGACGGTCGGGATGAACGATGAGTTCAGGGCCTGATCGCGTGGGTCATTCCGCGGCGAGCGGTTGCCCGGTTGCACGCGACCGGCCGTGCCGTCCACGAAGCCGCTCGACCGCGCTTGCGACATAATAGACGCTCTTGAAGGCCAGCACGGGCAAGGCGGCACGGCGGTCGCGTTGCAGATTGCCCGCAAGCAGCGACACCAGCCCGTCGCGCATCCGCAATGTATTCCTCGGCGACATGAACATCCCCCGCATCGCCGGCGTGTTGATGCGGTAGATCAGCCAGCCGATACGGGCCATCGCGGCGCGCAGCAGGCGTTCGTTTTGCCGGGCCATGGCGTTGCCTTTGGCCGGATCGTCGAGCCACGAATCGGCGGTGGCGGCCCCCATCTCGCCGGCGGTCATCGCCATCAGCACGCCCGAGGAAAATACCGGATCGATGAAGGCGAAGCTGTCCCCGATCATGCAGCTGTTGGCGGTCCAGGAGCGGCGCGCGCGATAGGAATAATTGCCGGTGCCGAACACCTCGGAGACGCGTGTCGCGGCCCCGACGCGCGCGCGCACGGTCGGACTGGCGGCGATCCGGGCGGACAGCATCGCCTCGATGGACACAGGCTTCGCGGATCGACAGGCCGGGGCGCGAAAGGCGGAAGGGTTGCCGACGAAGCCGATGCTCATGACGCCGTCGGGCAAGGGGATCAGCCAGAACCAGCCATCGTCCGCCAGATGCACCGAGATATAGCCTTCGGTATCGCCCGTTCTCGCGGCAACGCCACGGTAATGCGCATAGAGTGCGGCGGTGTTGTTCTGCTTGTTCGATTGCTTGTTGCGCAGACGGCTGGCCAGGAAGGTGTCGCGGCCGGAGGCATCGAGCAGATAGCGCGGCGCGAAGACGTGGGCCGCACCTCCTTCGGCGCCACGGACAACGACGTGCTGCCGGCCCGGAGCACCGGCCTCCAGGCCGATCGCGCGCAT
>CAXTCT010000359.1:0-2783 GCA_964242565.1 uncultured Acetobacteraceae bacterium
GACATTCGCACGTTGAACGATGGGTGGATGGGGATGGTTGCGCGGCGTGGCGGGGGGCGGACGGGGGCGGGGCCTGCGCTCCGGCACGCTGCCGGGGCCGCTGGTCGCGGGCCTGGGTGTCGCCGGCCGCATCGCCGCCGACGCGCTGGGCGAGGAAGCGGCCCGCCTGCGGCTCCTGCGCGACCGGCTGCTGGAGCGGCTAAGGCTGGCCATTCCAGGCATCGAGGTCAATGGCAGCCTGGCCCACCGCATCCCCGGCAACCTCAACCTGCGTTTCCCCGGCCGCGACGCCGGCGACATCATCGCCCGCGCGCCCGAGCTGTGCCTGTCCACGGGATCGGCCTGCTCGTCCGCGGCGATCGAGCCATCCGCCGTGCTGCGCGCGATGGGGCTGAGCCACGACCAGGCAGCACGGAGCTTGCGCCTCGCGATCGGACGCTTTACCTCACCGGCGGAACTGGATCAGGTCGTGGACATCCTCAGGCGCGCCCATGATCCCTCCGCAACCGATCATCCGTTCGAGACCGCAGAATGCCCAAGATGAGCTTTGTCGAGCGCAATGGCAGCATCCGGGAGGTCGAGGCCCCGCTCGGGCTTTCCGTGCTGGAAATCGCCCATCGCCACGGCGTCGATCTCGAGGGTGCGTGCGAGGGTTCGCTGGCCTGCGCGACCTGCCACGTGGTGGTTGATCCGGCCTGGTCGGACAAGCTGGCCGAGCCGACCGACGACGAGGAGGACATGCTCGACCTGGCCTTCGCGCTGGAAAAGACCTCGCGCCTGGGCTGCCAGATCGTCATGACCGAGAGCCTCGACGGCCTCGTCGTGCGCCTGCCGCGCACCGGCTGATCTCCATGCGCATTCTCGTCGCGATGTCCGGCGGAGTGGACAGCTCGGTCGTCGCGGCCCGCCTCGCCGAGCAGGGCCATGAAGTGATCGGCGCGACCTTGCAGCTCTACGACGCGCGCGACGCGGACGCGAAGAAGGGCGCCTGCTGCGCCGGGCGCGATATCCAGGACGCGCGCCGCGTCGCCGAGCTGGTCGGCTTTGCGCATTACGTGATCGACGCCGAGGCCCGTTTCCGCGAAACCGTCATCGACGATTTCGCCGCGAGCTACGCCGCCGGCGAGACGCCGGTTCCCTGCGTGCAATGCAACCGGGGCGTCAAATTCACCGACCTGCTTGGCCTCGCGCGCGATCTGGGCGCGGAGGCGATGGCGACCGGCCATTATGTCCGCCGCATCATGAGCCCTGGCGGCGTCGAGATGCATCGACCGCTCGACGAGGCGCGGGACCAGAGCTGGTTCCTGTTCGCCACCACCCGGGACCAGCTCGCCTTCCTGCGTTTTCCCCTTGGCGACATGCCCGACAAGAATGCGGTGCGCGCCGAGGCCGCCCGACTTGGCCTTGCGATTGCCGACAAGCCGGACAGCCAGGACCTGTGTTTCGTGCCGGGCGGCGCCTATTCCGGGATGGTCGAGCGCCTGCGTCCCGACATCGCCGGCGAGGGAGAGATCATCGATCGGAGCGGCCGGGTGCTTGGCCGTCACCAGGGCATCGCCCGTTACACGATCGGGCAGACCAGGCGGCTCGGCGATGCCGCCATGGTCGATGGCGCCCGCCAGCAGGTCGTGCAGGTGGAGGCCGGCACGCGGCGGATCGTGATCGGGCCGCGTGGCGGCTCGGGCCGTCGGTCGCTGCGGCTACGCGACATGAACTGGCTGGTGGAGCCCCCGGCGCAGTTGCGTTGCACCGTCCAGCTTCGTGCCCGCGAGGCGACGCGACCGGCTGGCATCCGCGCCGTCCCGGACGGTGCGGAAGTGCTGCTCGATGAGGACGCCTTGCCCGCGCCAGGACAGGCCTGCGTGCTGTATGAGGGCTCGCGTGTGCTGGGTGGCGGCTTCATCCAAAGCCGGCACGCGGGTCCTGCCGTCTCCTGATCTGGCTCGTCGGGCATCAAGACAATGTTAACCTCTCCGGGCCATGCTTCCTCCCCGCATGACGGCCAACCCGACCATCGACGATCGTTTCACTGTCTTCCCCGATCTGCCGCTGGCGGAGCTGGGCGGCCGTCCGTGCGTCCAGGCCCGCGACCAGCGCGGTCTTGCCGGCCATGTCGTTGCGATCAGCATCAGCCCGACGGCGCCGCCACGGCCAAGATTGCCCGGCTTCATGGAAATCCACCATGAGGCGCTGCTCGCGCCGCTGGCCCATGGCGCGGCTGGCGCTAGCTACTGGATCATCACCACCGCGCCGCCCGGCCCGTCGCTCGCATCCCTCGGCGTGCCCTGGAGCGGCAACGGCCTGCTCACCCATGTGCTGCGTCCGGTCGCCCAGGCCCTCGACCTTCTGCAAACGGACGGCCTGACGCATCGGGCGATCCGGCCGGATAACCTGTTCATCGGCACCAGCGGCAAGACCGTGGCGCTGGGTCCTGCCTGGACGGCTCCCCCGGCCATGCACCAGCCTGCGGTATTCGAGCCGCCCTACAGCGCCCTATGTTCGCCGGCGGCGCGCGGCGATGGCAGCATTGCCGATGATGTCTATGCGCTCGGCGTGTTGTTGCTGGCGCTCTGGACCGGCCAGATGCCGATGGCCGGCGTCGAGCCACGCGACATCATCCAGATGAAGCTCGAGTACGGCAGCCACGCCGCCCTTACCAGGCAGTTGCGGCTGCAGCGCGGCTTCGACGAGATCCTGCGCGCGATGTTGTCGGACGACCCCCTGGCGCGGCCCACGCCCACAGCCCTGGCCAATCTGGACGGGATGCATGCCCGGCGCGGCGG